>CBFGOU010000101.1:0-11167 GCA_965650445.1 uncultured Oxalobacteraceae bacterium
ATCCTTTCGCGGACGACAGCTTAAACCACCGTCTCAAATTCGGGGTCCACTATACGTAGCCTGTTTGATTTCGTCTTCAGTCATGGTTGCTCTTACCCCACTTGAATCCAGTCGTGCTCAGCTACGTGGACGCTGAAGGCTGTGCCGGAGGTCGATGAATGTGCTTTAAGCTGTTTGGACGCAGCGGTTTCGTAGTTAAAGAACAGGTGCCGCTCGAATGGCGCTGGGCGGTCGACGATTTCGGCTAGCACCTCAAAGTCTGGATGGCCATGGCGGCCCCCATCGGATGAGATAAGAAAGCAGGGAGAGTCCGCGACCGAAAGCAACTCTACGCTCGTGTTATGAAGGCTCCCGTGGTGCGAAACCTTGATGGCGTCAAAGATAATCGGTGTACTTGTCGCTTGAAGTGACCGCAGCTTTGCTACGACATCTTCAGCCCAGGCATCTCCAAGGAAGAGAATTCGCTTGTTTTCCACGGAAATGATGACCACGATGGAGCTGCTGTTCGGGATGGAGGTATCTGGCGTGTAAACTTCTGCGAGACGCATATTGCCGTTGGCTGCTATGGTCTTGGCCTGTGGAGCGGAACGAGCCAGCACGCTGGCGCACCACATCTCATAGGCGTCATCCGTGAGGTCGCTGGGTTGAGTTGAACCTTTGTAGCCGAGCTTTCGGACCTCGCCGAGCCACAGGTCGCGTAGTTCTTCGAGACGGGCGGTTGTTGGGCCGATTACGTCGACGTGCATATTCTGGGGCAACGACAGTGCGTCACCTTCACTAATGCAGGTCGAGCCACTCCCCGAGTTCCAGTTGTAGCCATGCTGCCGAAGCAGTTTGGCGAGTGAGCTTCCTTGTCGGGCGCTTATAGGGTCCGGCAAAGATGTCGGGGCCTTCGGAAAGCCACGTCGCCGCATGGCTTCAAGAACCATCTGGTCACGAATATCGTCAGTCCTTGTAGCCGGCGCAGGCAACGACCGTAGGCTGTTGTGCCAGACCGTACCCACCTCAATTCCTCGCTTGCCAGGAGTGCCGTTACTCGAGAAAAACTCTAGAAGGCCGCCGATGTGGTCGGCGTCGATGTGCGTGCAGACGACCAGGTCGAGCTGACCGCCTCCCTCCGCAAGCTGAGCCAAGTCCGCGGCAATAAAGTCTTGATAGGTGCTTGCAAAACCAGCGTCAATGAGGATGTGTCTGCCGCCGGCGTCAACAAGGAAGGCATCGCCGTTCTTGGCGGGGTACATCTTCAGTCTAAACATATAGGTGGGCGAGCATCTTGTTGCTTCAACGTCAAATCGTCTTGTTACTGTATTTTAATACAGTAATCTTAACTCGGCTGTATCTGTGGTACGCGTCAGTCTAGCAACCGCACGCCATCGACCCGAGCGCTTGCATGAGATGGCGAAGCCGCGCCCTCCGGGCCACATGCCTGAGCGTGATTGAGAGGCGTACTTTCACTCGCAACTGCGCAACAGAGTCTTCGTTAAAAAATTGCTTTTTTGACCAACAGAAGGCAGAGTTATGACGAGGCAACCTCTGTTAATCATCAGAAGGTAGCTGCTTGACACACGGCAACCGGAGAATCAAGTGGCAAGGAAGAAGAAAAGCGGCTCAGGCCAAACCGTCGGTGTGCTTGCCGTATTAGGCTTGGGTCTACTCGTTGTACTTTCCAAGCCGCTTTTGTTGTTAGTCGGGGCGGTCGTGGCGGGCATCTGGTACCTACTCTCGAAGGGCTCCGCGAGTTCGGCCAAAAATGTGACCCGCCCAGAGCCTGCGCCATGTCCAAATTGGCATCGACCTACCGAGCCAGTTCGTATAACCACGCCGCCCCAGCGCGTCAGCGCTTCGACGGACGTGCCGATTACCGTGGAAGTACAACTTTCTGGCGGTGCCGCGCCGTCGCCGTATCGACTGTCGGATGCGCCGCCTGAATATGGCGAGGGTAATCGGAATCGACCTACCGAGCCGGTTCGTATAACCACGCCGCCCCAGCGCGTCAGCGCTTCGACGGACGTGCCGATTACCGTGGAGGTACAACTTTCTGGCGGTGCCGCGCCGTCGTCGTATCGACTGCCAGATGCGCCGCCCGAATATGGTGAGGGGAAGTGGATTCCCGCAGGGGAATCGGTTATCGTCGCAGGCATCACTATCCCTGGGGGGCTCGTTTATGTCGGCACGAAGCTGTTGGCAAAGAACGGGCTGAATGACCCGTGCCTCATCGACCCATCCAAACAGGTGGCTCACAAAGTGGACTTCACTCAGCGGCAGACGGACTATTGGCCAAGCTATGCGTCCATTACACCACAAGCGCGGCACGCGTACCTGAACTGGCTTGCCGGTGGACGCCAGGATGCGGACGTCGATATTGGCTTTGTATTCCTCTTCTTCTACGGCCTTGAACGGCGAGTACTACTGGATAGCGCCAAGGACGCGGCAGCTCGCGCAGACTGGAACGGCATCGAGGAGGAACTACTGCGGCTCATCGCGCTCTTCGGTGACCAATCCCGGTCCTTCAGGGGGTATGCAAGCTCCCTTCTGGGATGGATGGCTCAGGCCCACATCCAAGAGAAGACCTACCTGAAACCTGTCGCCGCCGGTGAGCGCGGCAACGAGTTGCCGTTCGCAGTGCGGATGGCGCTGGGGCAGGCGGCCCTCGACAAGGCCCCGGTACCTTCACATCTCGCCCTGACTTGGGTCACCTCGCATCCGACAACGATTCTGCGTACACCGGCCGTTCGCTGCGAGGAGGAATTTGCCAAACTCTTTGCGCACAACTACGTGCAACGCTTTGGCGAGGGACTGATGGTTCCGAAGAACCGAACGAAACTGAAACTGGCCCACCATCCTGCTTCGTCCGGCTTCAATGGCGAGGTCCAAGTCGCCAATTTCGGCGAGATACCCGATGTATCGGTACTGACGAGCCCAATTAAAAAGCTGCAGGAGTTGGTTGAGCAGACGACAAAGGACCTGGATGCCTTCAGCCGGTTCGTTGGCAAGAATCCGCAGGCGCGCAATTCTCTTGAGGCGCTGCTGCTTTTGCCAGGATATCTGTGGCCGGCGCGCGCCCAGTCTGCATTGCAGGGCCTTAAAGCACGTCTCGGCGAGGGCCTGGAGATAATGCTGTTCCAAGAGCTACTCGATAGCCTGGAAGCCCAAAGTACGCTCACCAAGGACAAGACCGTGGCACTCGCGCGGGTGCTCGAGACGCTCCATATCGGGATTGAACCTGATGTGCTGGGCGGTGCAAGAGTCCCTAAGCCAGAAGACAAAGTGGTTCTCTTCTCAATTCCCCCAGGCGTGGCGGAATCGCGGGCGACACCGACGTACCAGGCAGCGCTGCTCTCCCTTCAGTTGGCGTCTGCGGTGGCCAACGCCGACGGGGACTTTTGTGCCAAAGAGCTGGCCTATCTTCAGGCGCAGGTCGAGTCGTGGACCCATCTCGCACCTAATCACTTGCGCCGATTACACGCGCATCTGCTCCTGTTGCACGCGGCGCCCGCATCGCTTACCACGCTCCGCTCGAAGCTTGAGCCGTTCGATGCCAGTGCCAAAGAAACCATCGCAGCTTTTATGGCGACCGTGGCGCAGGCCGACGGTGTGGTGTCACCGGAAAAAGTCAAGTTACTGGAAAAATTGTACAAGGCACTGGGCATCGACCCGAAGCGCGTGTTCACGGATGTGCACGCGGCCGCGTCGGGAGCACAGGTGATGGTGCCCGCCGCAGCGCAGCCAGGGCAGGCAGGTTTCAAGCTCGACGCCGCTCGCATTGCCGCCCTGCAGAAGGACACGGACGCTGTGACGACGCTCCTGTCGAATATCTTCAAGGACGAAGAGCCACTGGCACCTGCCGGCGTCGAGGACGACGCTGAGGCTGTATCCGTCGCCAAGGAGAGAATGCTTGGGCTCGACGAATCGCATACGGTGCTCGCGCGTCTGCTGCTGTCGCGACGAGAATGGACGCGCGAGGAGTTGTGCGATGCTGCGGCCGACCTGGACCTGATGGTCGACGGTGCGCTCGAGACGCTTAACGATGCTGCCTTCGACGCGCACGACATTCCGTTTGTCGAAGGTGACGACCCTATTACCGTGAATTCTGAACTAGTGGAGAAATTGGCCGCATGAACTCGCCCATTCGTCCGAAAGACCGCGACGCGGTCATCCAGTCCCTGCGTGCCGGCGTGGTTCCGCGTGCAGGGCAGCACCTCATCCAAGTCGGCCGGGTCAAGGAAATCGAAACCCTGGTCGGCGACATCGAACGTATTGCCGATGCTGGCTCCGCGTTCCGAGTGGTCATTGGGGAGTACGGAGCCGGCAAGACCTTCTTTCTCAACCTTGTGCGCGCGGTCGCACTGGAAAAGAAGCTGGTCGTAGCAACTGCCGACCTCAATCCGGACCGCCGATTGCACGCAAGCGGTGGCCAGGCGCGCTCGTTATACGCTGAGCTGATGCGCAACCTCGCCACGCGAACCAAGCCGGAAGGTGGTGCACTTGCCGGTATCGTCGAAAAGTTCATTGCCACCGCGAAGAGCGACGCGAAGGCGGCGGGTCAGAGTACGGAGACTGTTCTGCGCCAAAAACTCGACCAGCTGACGGAACTGGTCAACGGCTATGACTTCGCAGACGTCATCGCTGCCTACTGCCGCGGCTACGAGGAAGGAAACGAACAGCTCAAGTCGGACGCGATTCGCTGGCTACGCGGCGAATTTCACACCAAGACCGATGCGCGCCAGGCCTTGGGTGTCCGGGCTATCGTGGACGACGCAGATGTCTACGACCAGCTGAAACTTATCGCACGTTTCGTGCGCCTGGCTGGCTTCTCCGGTCTCCTCGTGGGGCTGGATGAACTGGTCAATTTGTATAAGCTCGCCAATGCGCAGGCACGCAATTCGAATTACGAGCAAATCTTACGCATCCTGAACGACTCACTGCAAGGAACTGCTGTCGGGCTTGGATTTGTCTTAGGTGGGACGCCCGAATTCCTGCTCGACACTCGACGCGGCCTGTACAGTTATTCAGCCCTGCAAAGCAGGCTCGCCCAAAACGCGTTCGCTGTCGACGGTCGGGTAGATTTCAGCGGACCGGTTGTTCACCTGGGAAGCCTAACTCCGGAGGATTTTTACGTCCTGCTTCAGAAAATTCGTCTTGTGTACGCCGCCGGCGATGAGACCAAGTTCCTTCTGCCCGACCAAGGCATCGCGAGCTTCATGGAGCACTGCGCCAACCGTATCGGCGACACTTATTTTCGTACACCGCGAACGACCATCACTTCGTTCATCAACATGCTGGCTGTGCTGGAGCAGAACCCGGATACGGCGTGGCAGTCACTCCTCGGCGGTATTGAAGTTGCGGCCGATACCGGGGGCGCTTCGGATATCGCGGTAGAGGTGGAGGGCGACGATGAATTTGCTCACTTCAAAATTTAAACATGTGGAGCGGTAGCGGATGGCTGGCGACAGCGCAGCGTTCTTCTTGCTAGACGAGCGCATCCAGCGATTTCTCTGGGCAGAAGGATGGGAGGCCCTGCGCGACGCGCAGGAAGTGGCGATTCCATACATCGTCAAAGCTGACCGGGACGTCATCGTGGCGGCGGCCACGGCCTCGGGCAAGACGGAAGCTGCTTTTCTGCCGGCCCTTACCCACCTGTTGCAATCGCAGTCGCCTGGGCTCATTGCCTACATTAGCCCGCTCAAGGCTCTCATCAACGACCAGTTCGGTCGTCTTGACCGCCTGTGCGAGCAGCTGGAGATTCCCGTGTGGCCCTGGCATGGCGACGTCTCATCGTCTCTAAAAAAGCGATTCCTGGACCGGAGAACTGGCGTTCTCTTGATTACACCGGAGTCGTTAGAGGCACTGCTTTGCAACCGGGGCACGTCGGTGGCCGCTATCTTCGAGCGCTTAAGCTACTTCGTCGTCGATGAACTTCATGCCTTCATCGGCGCCGAACGCGGCAAGCAGTTGCAGTCACTGATGCACCGCATTGAGCGCGTGATTGGCCGAACCGTGCCACGCGTCGGGCTCTCGGCGACTCTTGGAGACATGGCCCTAGGTGCAGAATTTCTGCGGCCAGGCAGAGGCGCCCAGGTAGCGATGGTGGTCTCGAACGATACAGAGTCCGAATACAAGATGCTCGTGAAGGGTTACGAGGAATCCGCGCAGGTAGGTATGTCGGCCGACTCGGGCGAACACGGAGAGGACGAGCTGCCCGAGCCGACGGCACCGCGAGCAATAGCTGAGCACCTGTTCAAGGGACTGCGCGGCTCGAATAACCTGGTGTTCCCGAATGCCCGCCGGGAAGTGGAGCGATACACCCATCTGCTGAACGCGTTATGTGAAGAGCAGCATGTCCCGAACGAGTTCTGGCCGCATCACGGAAGTCTGTCGAAAGAGATTCGGGCAGAGACTGAGGCCGCGCTGAAGCAGAAAGAACGGCCGGCATCGGCCATCTGCACGAACACGCTCGAATTGGGCATCGACATCGGGGCGGTGAAGAGCGTGGCGCAGATTGGGCCGCCTCCCTCGGTTGCGAGCTTACGACAGCGTCTGGGACGTTCAGGCAGGCGAAAGGGCGAGCCGGCCGTCCTGCGCGGTTACTGTGTGGAGGACGCTATCGGCGAACGGTCATCGCTGGCCACTTTGCTCCGCCTGGACACGGTACAAATGACCGCCATGATTTCGCTTCTGCTCGAGAAGTGGTTCGAGCCACCGGTGGCGCATGGTGCCCATTTTTCCACGCTTGTTCAGCAAATGATGTCCTACATTGCCCAGAACGGCGGCGCCACCATCGGCCAGCTGTTTGGATTGTTATGCGCTCCCGGTACTCCCTTCGCTGGCATTTCGAAGGAGGAGTTCATGGAACTGGTGCGGCATCTGGGACAGAAAGACTTGCTGACACAGGAATCGTCCGGGCTTCTGCTGCATGGGGTTTTGGGCGACAAGTTCGTCAACCACTACAGCTTCTATGCCGCCTTCGCGACCGACGAGGAGTATCGCATTGTCGCGGGCGGAAAATTCCTGGGCACGCTTCCCGTGTCCCAGATGTTGACGCCGGAGCAGCGCATCCTATTTGCTGGCAAAACCTGGGTGGTCGAGGATATCGACGACCAGCAGAAGACCATTCATGTGGTGCGTACCCGTGGTGGCGTGCCGCCTCTTTTTAGCGGCGGTGCAGGCCGAACCCATAGCCGTGTGCGTCAGCGCATGCGCCAACTCCTCGAGTCGAACGATGTCCCGGCCTACCTCGACCCCATGGCCAAGCGCTTCTTGGTGGATGGGCGTGCGCACTATGCCGCCAAGCGACTGGCCGATAACGTGGTGCTCGACCAAGGTTATGAGGTGCTTCTGTTGACCTGGCTGGGTGACGCGGCGAACGAAGCGATAGCCTGCATTTTGAGGCAGCGTGGTTTGACGGCGCACGTTGCAGGTCCCGGCGTCGAGGTATTGAAGGCGCAGCGAACTGCTGAGGAGGTTCTAGGTGTCGTTTTGGATGCAGCCATCGAACAACTGTCAGAGCTTGACGTTCTTCTTGGCGATGCGAAAAATCTGCAGCGTGAAAAGTGGGACTGGGCGCTGCCAGACAGGCTTTTGCGAAAGGGATACGCAAGCCTCTATCTTGATTTGGACGAGGCGACGCAATGGTTGACGCAGCTCCACGAAAAGTATTCAGAGAGATAGATTAGGTGTCTCCCTGATAAGCGCCCTGTACCGCTCGATTAGAATTTGTAGGGGGCTGTACGCACTTTCGCATGTTACCGGCGGTAGTGGTGGTGCCGGTCATGCGGAGAGTTTTTGAAATGATGCGCGGTAGTCGATTGGCTCGAGGTGCAGCTGCTTTGAAACATCGCCGCGTAGAATGTAGAGCAACGGCCTCGTGCGGAACTGAAACACCCTGTACAGGTGAAACGCGTCGCCGCTTTCCTGCGAAAATTCAAGCTCATTGCGGGTCATGATGAACGCAGACGAGTGAGCACCGTTCGTGGTCTTGACCTCGATGTAGCGAGGTTGGTCCGTCGTATCGTAGGACAGTATGTCATAGCCTGCACCATCCCCCAAGCGGTCTGACACCCAATCCACCCTCTGAAACAATTCTGCCTGGCCTGCGTCCTGCAACCGCTGCTGCTCAAAGCCCAGTACCCATTGTTCACCATGGCGACCGAGCAGGCGGTTGGCTTCGTCCCGTGCCGCAAAATCGCATTTACGGGGCAGCCGTATGCGTGGCGCAGCTGAAGGGAGTTGCGCGACAAGTTCAATTGAAGGAGCGTCGACCAAGACCGCTCGAAATTGCTTTTCAGCTGGGGCCTTCACTTCCTCAAGCGCGTCTACCACGTGGCGGACCAGGTCACGCCTATCGAGGACGAACTTCTGTACGGACTTGCTAAGCAGGAGCTGGCTATTGCCTCGCGGCTTGTATCCCGAGATGAAGGGCAGGTCCATGGCGTGGAGCACGGCACTAATGTTCTGATGCTTCAGTTCGACCGAGGCCTTGCTGCGCCCCTTGAGTACCTGACGCAGGGAGGCGTTACGTTCTGACTTGTTGAATTTCTCCTGTTTTGCTTCTAGGAGCAGCATTTCGAAGTAGGCCGCAACGGTAGCGTCCACCTCTTGCTGTGACCAGTCCTCGCCGATTCGGACGACCTCGAAGCCAAGGCTTTGCAGTTTGGGCACAACGGTGGCTTCGCCGCCGGAGAAGTCCGCAGGTATCAGGGGGCCCTCGTCAGGGTATTGGATGCCATAGGCTGCACCGACGATGGCCTTCGAATCGCATAACTCTCCGTTTGCCGGGTTTCGAACTAGGAAGTCGCGGGACTTGCCAAAGCCGTAGCGGCCAAGAAAGGCAGTTCGGCCGAGTGCTGAATACTCATCCAAGGCACTTTGTACCGCCGCCGGACTTTGGAGACGAGATAGATTAGAAGACACTACGCTCACCTCCAGCTGATGGTTTACCCATTCTTTCTTCGCTCGAAAGGGGCTCGTCTTATTGCGATGTGTTGGCGTTCACGTAGGCGGCCACGTACAATACCGTCCGGCCGTCCCAGGAGAGGGCAATAGCATATTTGCCGCTACGAGGATGGCGTATAAATGGTACAGATATACTTGCGTTTACGGTACCGTCGTATGTCCAACTCAAACTTCCAACTCTCTGACGAATTATGTGACGAGCTCTTCCGCGAACTTGCGGAGTCGGGCATGTTGTGGCAGAGGCCGGTCCTCTCCGAGTCGCGCTCATTGCCAAATCGCTACGGAGAGCATGTCAAAATCGCGCAGGTTACTTCATCCCCGACCATAATTGGCTCCCAAGTGACTGCGGGAATTCCTTCGGGCCGCCCTGCTAGCGGTTGAGCGCGCTCTAGCGGAAGGTTTTTCGCAAAACAAAGAGAGAGCATCAGGGTCAAGTCGACTACTTCGCCTGATGTAAGAGACCACCAGACGTGAAAGTTGCCGGTTCTTCGCATATCTTCGGGACGAAGGGAAGTGACCGTACAGAGTGGGGTATTTTTGTACGAGACGGAACCGACCGTCAGCAATGCCGGCGCACCGATAATGTTCTCAAATATTGGCTTCATACGCCAATGAACGTTGGCACACTGAAACGCCAAATCCTCCGACTTCAACCCCGAGTATTCTGTGTCCAGTGCTTCCATCAGTTCAGCGCCGTGCGCTGCAGTCAAAATCCCCCCGGTCGTTTGGGCGAAATATGGACAAGAGTAGCCTTGTTCATTTGTCAACTGGAATGCTCGCTGGAGTTTTTCCCAATAGGTTGGCATGAGTGTTCTGAAATATAAAAAACCGACTTTACCTAAAATGTAGGGGTTTAAACAAGTCTGTTCGATGAGGTCGATGCGGCTACGTGACCACCGCCATCGTGAGGAGCGTGCAGGGGCGGCTTCGAGTAGCGTCCTTAAGTTACGCAATGGGAACGGGGGCGCGCAGAACCCTATGATTGAGCGGCAGTCGGTACTGGCCAGTCAAGAATTTGAGCTACGCGACGGATTATGAAACGGGCCTCGGGCTCGGAGGTCCAGCGCGTAGCAATGAGCCGCGGCAGGTATTGCTCGAGTATTTCAACCTCGGCCATGTGCGAACGTTTGCCCATTTTCGATTCTAACGACTTCGCCGCGAGCTGGTTCGCGAGGTCTTCGCAATGTTCCCAATGTGCGTAGACCTCAGGAGGAGTGCAGCCGGGTGCATAGAGCCGGCCTTCATATTGCACTAGTAGCAATTTCGGCTGAGCGCCACCGACCGCGCCCAGGATTTCTGGCTGTGGAAAGTCCTCCGGGATATCTGCATAGTCCGGGTAACACTTGTCCTGTTGCACAATCTTACTTTGTGGCTTATCCACGGCCCCTCCGTGGTTCCAATGTATCGGCACCTTCACGAGTGGTCAACAAATCAACGTGGAAACATCGCTGCATGTCAAAGCTCTGGCATTTGTATGCGTGTCGGATTCTTCCGGCGCCCCTCGATAGAGGTCTTGAAAGGCGTACCGGCCCCCTTGACCTTGGCGGGAACGTCGATTGTGGTTCATTCTATAAGGTCGTCAATCTGGCGCCAGGACAGAAAGACAGTGATTCTGAGGCCTACTCAGTCGTTGTCGTAGAGTTTCGGACCGACCGACAAAGGATTCCAGTGTAGCTCTACCACGCAGACCATCTCCGTAATCTGCTCAGCACTCGATAGCGGTAGTGCATGACCACAAACGTCAAAGTTGTCGTAGCTTGTCTCGAACGCGGGAGTACCGACTAGTCACGTGCAGAGCTCCAGCCTGCGAACCATTGTTAACAACGCGGTACGCTCAGGGTAGGACGTGGTGGACATCGAGTGCTTCCAGGGCAGAACTATGTGTACATCCGTTAGCAAAGACGCCCCAAACAGGACATTTGTGTCCAGTTCGCACGTAAGCTCGGTAGAAAGTTAAGTGGCAGGAACTTTGTGTCTTAAACGGATGAGATGTGCGCAGGCTACGAGTTTGCACAGAAAAATCAGAGCGTTACGAGCACTCGGGACCGACTTTTGAGGGCGAAGCGGCAGGTTTGCCCTCTCTCTAGGGCAGAACTATGTGTACGAAATAGCCCAGGGCAGAACTATGTGTTCGAGGGCAGAACTTTAATGTACACCAGCAGCAGGCCGACTGGCAGGTGTTCAACCGCACCGGCATCGGCCACCTCATTTCGAT
>CBFGOU010000102.1:0-11097 GCA_965650445.1 uncultured Oxalobacteraceae bacterium
GAATGATCCGGTCGACTTTGACGTCGTCGCGCCGTTCCAGTGTCAGTGCGCCATACCCGGGGGCGCCGTCGAATTCGAGACCCAGCGGCGACGGCGCGATGACGGTTTCCCCTCCCCGCGAAATCGTGAACCGGCTGGCGTCCCGTTCGATCCGGATGGCGATGCGTCCATCCGGCGACGAGACGGTTGCGGGCGCCGCTAAAGCGCATGCCGCCGGCAACAGAACGCATACGACGGCCGCCGCGATCGAAGTCAAATGTGGTTTCTTCATAATGTGGTCAGGCGCTTTTTTGTTATTGGTATCGATATCATCAGGCTATCCCATCATCTTTGCCCGCATTTTGTCTTCAATATAGTCAGTACATAGAAGACAAGCTCTGGGCGGCTCCCGCCAGGTGCAGCTCCAAGAATTGTTCCGACAAAAAAATGCTGCCATGGCCTGCGAAAGCCGTGGCAGCATGCCGGCACTGCACGCTACGCCAGCGCGTGGCGGCTCCCTCAGCCGCCCCGGCGCCGCGTCAACGCCAACGCGGCGCAGCCGAGACCGATCAACAGCAGCGCGGCCGGTTCCGGGACCACGCTCACGTGCGGGTCGGCGGTGCTGACGCCGATCAGGCCATCCGCGTCTGTGCTGAGCGCGGGCGTCCAGGAGAATACCGCCAGTGCGCCGGTCACGGGATCGTATTGGCCGAGCGGCGTGACGCCGTCACCGGCGACCGCCGACACGACGAATCTCGACAGGTAACTCGTCACCGGATCGATCGCCCCTGCAAAGGCGAGGTCGAAAGACAGCACGCCGCCAAAATCGACCGACTGGAACAGATCGTTCACCGTATCGGTGCGGAACTGCCAGCCTCCGGCGACCGCGGTCAAGCCCCAGGACTCGACATAGGGCGAGCTCTGGAAGCCAACCAGGTTCGTCACCGTCGCGGTCTGCAGCGGCACGTTGGCGCTGGTACTGAGGTTCATGTCGACGAAGCCGGCGCCGACGCCGAACGACGCGGTGTCGATCGTCACGTGGACCACCCCGGCCGAGGCCAGGCCGCAGCCCGACGCCAGCGCCAGGGCCAGCGCGGCGCGGCGCAGGACGGATGCAAAGTTGTGTCTCATATTGTTATGCATGATGAAACGTCCTTAAAAGGTGCCACGGAACAGTTGCGCCGTATACGTGACAAGGGCGCGGTTCGGATTCGAGAACGTGAGGTTCACGGTCGTCGAGGCCCCCGGGGCGAGTCCGCTGGCGAGCGTGACATATGGCGCACCGCTGGCATCGGTTGCCGTGGCGTTATCAAGCACGAGGCCGTTGCTCAGGTTGTTCAGCCTGAGCTGCAAAGGCCCGCTCAGCGTCGTGCCGCTCGTGTTGGTAATCGTTACACCGCCGACATACTTGCCGGTGGAACGGTTCAGGGTCGCGCCCTGCTGCGTCAACTTCACACTGGCCGTCACGTCGGTCGGGGCGACCTTGACCGTCAGCGAGTGGGACTGCTCGACGTTGCCGGCCCAGTCCACGCTCCAGTACACCAGCGCGTGGCTGCCTTCCGTGCTGAACAGGACGGACTTGCCGCTTTGCCGGGTGCCGCCATCGACGGTGTAGTAGGTGGCCTGCACGCCCGAGCCCACATCCGTTGCGCTCAAGGTCACGGTCGTGTCCTTGTTGACGGGACCGGCGGGAGCATCGGTTACGGTCTCCGGCGCTGTGGTGTCGGCGCCGTGCAGCGAGCCGTGCAGACGCACTTCCGCCATGTTGCCGCACCACGCTGTGACGTTCCAGATGCGGATGTAGCGATGCGGTACCGCACTGCTCACGGCAAACGTCTGCCAGTCCTGGACCGCGCCGGCGGCGTTGGTGATCTCGGTCCAGTTCGTGCCATCGTTGGAACCCTGGAACACGATGTACCTCGCGCGGGCGACCTGATCCTGGCGCGCCAGCAGTTCGACACTGGTCAGGTTGATCTGGTTACCAGACTTGAAGTCGAAGATGATGTAGCTGCCGCTACAGCTGTTGTTCGTCCCGAGGCGGAAATCCGTGGCCGAGGAGATATTGCTGTCGAACAGATTATCCACAATGGCCTTGGTCTGCGCGGCGGTGCGGTTGTAGGTCGAATCGATCAGGGTCGCCACGGTCGAGATGTTGCGGATCAGGTCCGATTCATCCACCACGTACGCGCCGCTGCCGTCGGTCGTGGCGGTGGCTGGGTAGCCGGCCGAACCATCGGCAAGCTTGTAGTTGACCGCGAAGGTCACCTTGCCCGCTGCCACGCCTTGCGGCAGGGCCGCGCTGGCCGTGAAGTTGATGTTGTCCGTCGTGGTGACAGTCGCCGCCTGGCCCTGGATCGTGGCCGTGACGTTGTTGATCGCCGTCTTGGCCGTGAACTTGAGCGTCACGGTGTTGCCCGCCACCACACGCTTGTTCAGCACCGAAGCGGGGCTGAGCGATTGGGTGGAGGTAATCGACGCCGTGGCAATCTGGGCCGACGACGTGTAGCTGCCATAGAGGCGCAGCTCCGACATGTTGCCGACCCAATTGTTGCCGTTGGTGACACGCACATAGCGGTACGGCGTGGCATTGTTGGACGTCAGCGTCTGCCACTCGGGCGTGTTGCCCGCATAATTGGTGATGTTTTCCCAGGTGGTGTTGTCGTTCGAGCCCTGCACCACGGTGCCGTTGATGCGGGCAACCTGATCCTGACGGGCGATGATCTCGACGCGCGACAGGCTCACGGAACCGCCGCCACGGAAGTCGAACTCCACCCAGGCGCCGTAGCCGCTGCCATTGAGGCGGTAATCGGTGAACGAACCCAGGTTGCTGTCGAATAGAAGGTTTGCGGTGGAAATCGCGTCGGCAGCGTTGCGGCCGCTCGAATCGATCACGCTGGCCAGCGTGGTGACGTTGTTGATCAGACCGGTCTGGTCGGCCAAGTTCAGATAGCTGTTGTCGGTCGTGAAAAAGGTCGGTTCGGCATCCAGCCCATCGGCGGTTTTGTAGTTCAGCAGGAAGCTCAGCTTGCCGTATCCGGGCGTGGTGGTGGCCACCCAGCTCGCGGTCCAGTTCAGGTTGTCGGTCGTGGTCACGGTCGCAGGCTGGCCCTGGATGGTGACGCTGACATTGTTGATCGGCTCGGTCGAGACGAATTTCAGCTTGGCCGTATTGCCCGGGACGATGCGATTCTTCAGCGCCTGATCCGAGCTCAGTGCCACGGACGTCAGCTTGTTCACGGTCTCGTAGCGGGTGCCGAAGATGTGGAACTCGGACAGCTCCAGCAGGGGACCCGAGGGCTGGATCATGGCAATCTTGATGAAGCGGTAGCGCTGGTTTTTCAGCTCATCCGAGACCGGCAGATTCTGCATCTCTTCCGTCACCGTGGTCAGGCCAGGGGTCAGACGGGTCCAGTTCACGTTGTCGTTGGAGCCGTACACCGTGGTGCCGCCGATGCGCTCGGGGAAGCTGCCACGCACTTGCAGGCCGAACGAGCTTGCCGAAATCTTGAAACTCGGTCCGAAGTCGAGCGTGTGGGCCAGATTCTGCGCCCAGCCGTAATACACGAAACTGAAGGCATCGTTGTCCTGGGCCGCCGCCACGGAGGTGTTGAACGTGCTGGTTACCAGCATGTTGGTGTAATTCATGCTGCCGTCGCTGTTGAGCGGTGTCAGCAGTTGCAGGCCGGCCACGGCCGACCGCAGAGTGGCCAGCTTCTGGAAGTACACCTCATCGGTCGCACTCGAGATCACGCTCATCATGTCGTTGTAGACGGCATTGTAGGCGGCCAGGGTCGAGACGACGTACAGGCCGTTCGGCTGATACGGGGCAGTGGTGAGATTGACCGTCGCCTGGCGATCGGCGCCCACAACCACAGTGAAGCGCTTGGTCGCGATGGTGGTGCCGTCGCTGGCCTGGATCACGAACGAATAAGTGCCGGCCTGGCTGGGGTTCCACGAGAACGCGCCCGTGCTGGTGTTGAAGCTGACGCCGGCTGGCAGGTGGTCGATCTGGTAGGTCAGCGTCGCCGTCGGGCTCGAATCGGTCGCCGCGAAGCTGGCGCTCACGGCAACGCCGGCGCCGGCGTAGCTGTAGCTGGTCAGCTCGGCGTTCCCCCCGGTGAAGCTGGGCAGGCTGAGGCTGCTGCCATTGGCGTTGACGTAATCAAAGTCCACCGTCGTGCCCGCCCCCTTGATCGTGATCTCCACGAAGTCCGCCATCGATCCGGGAAAATTGACGTACATCCACTGGCCATTGGTGTTGGGCAGCTGGATGGTGGTGTAGAAGGCTTCCATGGTGGCGATGCCGTTGGTCCGGATCCTCAGGCCCAGGCTGCTGGCGCCCCAGCCATAACCGTAGACGACGTACCTGCTGCCCGCCTCGGTGGCCGTGGTGCGGATGTAGGTCGCGCTGTCGTCCGTGGCGACGGCGGAATTGGTGTCGCGCGGTGTGAAGTGCCAGTCGACTTCGAGATTGGAAGCGGCGGGCAGCTTCGGCAGGTACTTGGTGCCCTCGCTGGCCGCCGCGGCCGGAATGAACATCCAGAAGTCGCCGCCGCCATCGACGCCGTCCCAGTTAAAGCCGTTGCGGGTGGTGAGGAAGCGCGTGTAATTGGGCGCGAACTGTTCCATGTTCATGCCGCGGTTGTACAGATAGTAGTAGAAGGTTTCCCAGGTATTTTGACCCATGCGTCCGCGGTAATAGCCGGAGATGCCATGGTAGACGACCGTCGGGTTGCCGTCGGCATCGGTGTGCGAGGCGGTCGGCACCCAGGGGACCTCGTAGCCCAGCATATAGGTGTGCCACAGCTCGTGGACCTTGAAAATGCGGTCGTCCAGGAATTCGTAGGGGCCGACTGCGTTCGGCGCGTCCGATGCGGTGCCGGCGACCGGGTCGATCCTGGTGCCCTGGGCCATCATCAGGCGCGCGAGGATTGCCGCATTGGTGAGATCGCCCGCGCCGTGGGCCTGATCGCGGCCCATCTCGACGTGCTGGATATTCGGCGGCACAGTCTCGCCGGTGTCGTCGTTCCTGGTTACCTCGCGGAACAATTGCTTGACGGAGCCGTTCTGTCCCTGGTCCACCGCGTCTTTGTTGACGCTGAACCATTCGACAGCCTCGTTATACTTTTCCCGGTCCCCGGCAAAAAGGTAACCGGACATCGCGGCAATCGTCGTGTAGAGATGCTGGTTCATGAAACGGCAATTGCAGCTGTTGAAGTTCTGAATCACCGGCAGGACCAGGTTATCCGTAAACTTCACCGTATCGTCGTCGGTCCACTCCAGCGCAGGCGTCTGCGTGCTGGTGTAGCGCAGGATTTCCGCCGCCCCCACCATGCGGCTAAGCGGAATGCCGGTGTGAATGTGGGAATCGGTGAAGTACGCGTATTGGGCCGGGTCCATCTGCTCGTACAGGCGGATGATTTTCATCGCGTTGGCGCGATAGGTATCGTCGCCAGTGATGTAGTACAGGATGGCCTGCGTAAAGGCCACCTGCGCATCGGCGATGAACATCCCGTTGACCGACTGCGAGTAGAGCCCGTAGACGCGCGGCTGGTCGCCGTTGGCGTTCTTGATCGACGGCGTCTTCGAGGCGGAGCCAGAAGTGAGCATCGAATTGAAATAGGTATTCCAGGGTTCACGCTGCGCCCGGACCTGGGTCCTGACGTTTTCCAGAATCTCCTTGGTGAATCCGACGCCGGGACGCTTGAAGCCGTTCGCATCGATCGTCTCGTTGATCGTCGGCTGGTAACTGGTGGCGATCGTGGTGATGTCCGCCGCCTGGGCGACCCGCACCGGCAAGGTACCAAGTGCCGCGACGATGCCCGCCGTTATAACTATGTGGACAATCCGCCTGAACGAACTGTCCAATTTTTGTATTCTCATTTTTGTCTCCTCTTTATTACTACTTTGATGTCAATGTTGAGTACCGTTGTTTTTTATATACAAATGTACCCTCATGCTCAAAAAAGCGTCCTGTCAGCATGTGCCCTGCCTCATGCGGTTCCTGATATATCCAATACAAGTCAACTCGAAAAAAGCACGTGGATAGGTGCCTGGTGCTACGAGCGATCACCGGCGCGCCCGAATCGGTTAAACGCAACCGTTAACGTTAACAATCAAATGCAAAGTTCAACTCAAAAAAAGCACCTGGATGCGTGCCTTGGTGCTACAAGCGATCAGCGGCGCGCCCGAATCGGTCAAGCGCGACCGTTAACGTTACCAGCATTACATACAAAGCAACTCAAAAAAGCACGTCGATGCGTGCCTGGTGCTACGAGCGATCACCAGCGAGCTTGGTCGGCCAACGCCGATGTTATCGATATCGATATCGATACTATTCCGTTGCTGAGTCGGTGTCTACGTTTTTTTCAGCGGATCAATCGCCTTGCAAATAATCAAGACGTTTGTGGTACCCTATATATTCAGGACACTTCGCCGATCGTGCACCGTTGGCCCCAACAAGCACTGCGAGCGCGATTTTGTAATCGAAAACATGAAAATTGGAATTGGTGCCGATCCAAGTCTTCTGCTAATTTCCGGTGCTGTCTACACGGCGCATGAACGCACATGTCGCCTCTTGCGCAATCGGCCGCCCGCTCCGTGACCACAGCCCTATACCTCCCCCGACCAAGGAAACAGATGGGAAACCATACCCCGCTATCGGCATTCGCCCTGCTCGCCGTTCTCGCTGGAAGCGCTGACGCGAAACCGCCTACCGGCCTCGACGCCAATGGACACCTGATGCAGGTCGCAGTCGCGGCCGCGCCCTTTTCGTATTCGCTGATCGAGCACGGTGTGCAGGTCCGTGTGGGCGGCATGACCAAGAACGTGATCTTCTATGGCCCCGCGACGGTCCGTGTGAACACGACGCTTGCCGAGAATTTCTGGCGCCATCCGAGCATCGTCGTGACGCGCAAGCCTGCGGCCATCGCTTTTGTAACGCGTGATAACGCCGACACCCTGACGCTCGAAAGCAAACTGCTTCACATCGTCATCGACAAATCGACCGGCGCGATTACCTTCAAGGATGCCAAGGGCAAGGTCTATACGCGGGAAAACCAGGCCGCGCCGCAGACCGAGAAGAAAATCGACGTGGCCGGCGCGCCGACCTATGAAGCCCGGAACACCTTCACGCTCAAGCCCGATGAAGGCATCTACGGCTTCGGTTTTGAAGGCGAAGGCGAGCTCAATCGCCGCAACAAGGATTTGCTGCTGGTGCAGACCAATATCGGCATCGTCATTCCGGTCATGATGTCGTCGGAACGCTACGGCATCCTGTGGGACACGTATTCGAAGATGCGCTTCAAGGACACCACCGAGGGAGCCTCTCTGTGGGCGGAAAGCGCACCGGGCGGCGTCGATTACTACTTCATGGCCGGCGCCACCCTGGACCAGGTCGTCGCCGGCTACCGCGACCTGACGGGCGCGGCGCCGATGTATCCGAAACAGGCCTTCGGTTTGTTCATGAGCAAGGAACGCTATGAGACCCAGGCCCGCCTGCTCGAAGTGGCACAAACCTTCCGCAAGGAGCAGTTCCCGCTCGACTATATCGTGCAGGACTGGCAGTACTGGGGCAGCGACAAGGACGGCAGCTGGAGCGGCATGACCTGGAATCGCGAGCGGTTTCCCGATCCGAAGGGCATGACCAAGGCTATCCATGACATGCACCTCAAACTCATGGTGTCGATCTGGCCGTCGATCGGGAACGACACGGCGCTGGCCAAGGAACTCGACCAGCACGGCCTGCGCTTCGAACCGCTCCACTGGATTTCCAAGAAGGCCCGCATCTATGACGCCTTCAGCCCGGAGGGGCGGAAGATCTACTTCAAGCACGTCAAACAGGGCCTGCTCGATGCCGGCGTGGACGCGCTGTGGATGGACGGTACCGAAGTGGAAGTCGGCACGGCGGCCCACAGCGCCGCCGACAACGAACGCGACATCAAGGGGCTGGGCACGAATGCCATGGGCGATTTCACCCGCTACCTCAATCCCTATTCCCTGATGACCACCTTGGGCACCTACGAGGGACAGCGGGCCACCAGCAAGCAGCGCGTCTTCACCTTGACGCGCTCGGCCTGGGCGGGCGCGCAAAGGACGGCCGCGGCCTCCTGGTCCGGCGATACGCGGGCCAGCTGGCAAACCTTGCTCGAACAGATCAACGGCGGGGTCAACGTCACCATCACCGGCACCCCGTACTGGACCCAGGATACCGCCGGCTTCTTCGTCACGAGCGATTTTCCCGGTGGCGAAAAGAACGCCTCGTACCGCGAGCTGTACGCCCGCTGGCTGCAATACGCCGCCTTCAATCCGCTCATGCGCATCCACGGCACCAGTATCGAGCGCGAGCCCTATCTGTTCAAGCAATCCGATCCCGAGATGTACAAGGCGCTGCGCGACGCCGTCCACCTGCGCTATCGGCTGCTGCCCTACATCTATAGCCTGAGCTGGAAGGTCACCCATGACGGCTATACGCTGATGCGGGCCCTGCCGATGGATTTCCCGGATGACCGCGGCGTCCGCAATATCAACGACGCCTTCCAGTTCGGACCGTCGTTCCTGGTCCATCCGGTCACGCGCCAGATGTACCGGATGCCCCCACCGCCCGCCACCACGATCCCGGCGAGCGCGCTGCGTACGCCGGACGGCAAGCCGGGCCTGGCCGGGCAGTACTTCGAAGGCCGCCGTTTCGAATCGCCCAAGGGCCAGACCATCGACGCCACCATCGACTTCCAGTGGCCAGGCCCGCCGCTGGCGGACATTCCGGCGAAACTGACGAGCCTGGAGAACTTCTCCGCGCGCTGGACCGGGTTCATCGTGGCGCCTGAGGATGGCGAGTACGAACTGGGCGTGGAAGGCGATGACGGCTACCGCATGTTCATCGACGGCAAGCTTGCCGTCGAGGACTGGAAGAACGGCGGCAAGCGCTACGCCGGCACCAAAGTCACTTTGAAGCAGGGCCAGAGCATACCGGTCACCCTGGAGTATTACCAGGCCACCTCCGACCGCAACCTGCGGCTGGCGTGGCGTACCCCGTCGCAAATGGCCCGCGCGGCGAAGGATGCCGGTGTGCCGGACACCACGATGCAGACCTACCTGCCCGCCGGTACGGACTGGTATGACTTCTGGACGCACGAGCGCTTCAGCGGCGGCAAGACGGTGAGCAAGGAGGTGCCGCTCGATGTCTTCCCGCTGTATGTGCGGGCCGGCGCGATCGTGCCGATGGGGCCTGTCGTTCAATATGCCACCGAGCGGCCCGACGCGCCGTACGAGATCCGTGTCTATCCTGGGGCCAACGGCAAATTCACCGTCTACGAGGATGACAACGAAACCTACGATTACGAAAAGGGACGGTATGCCACCTATGACCTGATCTGGAACGACGCCACCAGGTCCTTGACCGTCGGTGCCCGCAAAGGGGCCTACTCAGGCCTGGTCAAGACGCGCAAGCTCAATGTCGTGCTGGTCAGCCCTGGGAACGCCAGCGCGATCGAACCGGCAAGCGCCACGAAGTCGATCACCTATTCGGGCAAGCCGGTGTCGGTGAAGTTCTAGTGGACCGTAAGGGATGAATCGTGGGCACGGCAGGCACTCTCGATTCATCCGGCTACCCGCCGGCAGGCATCATCGTCGGCTTCGCCCGCCCTGCCGGAGGCCCCATACCGCTGGGCCTGCGAAGCAAAGGATGCTGGTCGGCCAATTGGATATTGTGGTAATCCACGGCCGCCTGCTGCTGGCTCGGCGTCTGACCATTGCTGGCATTGATGACCGGCGCCGGCATTGGCGCACCGGACGGGCCCGCCGATGCGCCGATGATCAATCCCCCCTTCGCGTTTTCCGGCAAGTCGATACGCTTGCTCATGCCGCCCGCATTGAGCAGCACGTGGGTGGCGTACACTTCATTCACCGTCACCCCCGGCGCGGCTTGCATGCCGACGCCCACCACTTGCGCTGGCTTGCCGTCTGGGGACAGGATGGCGACACCGTCCGGCCCGGCGGCGATCACGCCGATCAACCGGAAATGTCCGGCGAGTGCCGCGCCGTCCGGTTGGCCGCCGAACAATCCTGCGGCCGCTTCGATGCTCGGCATGGCCGGTCCCAGCTGCTGCGCGGGCGGAGCGAGCGGGCGCGACTGCGGTGTGAAGAACACCATGCCCCAATAGGCGAACGAGGCGCACAGCACGATCAACAGGATGAAATCGGCAAGGAGCGGCAAACGATTCATGTCTTTCTTTCAGGTGTCTATCGGTGCCAGCACTACAGCCGGGTCAATATCGTTACTGAGCGCTCAAATCGGCAACCCCTCCCCGCTTCATGCGGAGAGGGGCGCTGTTGACGGCCCGTCTGCGGGCCGAAGGTACTGACGTCAGTTCGACGAGGTGCCGTAGAAGATGCCCCGGCCTACGCCGATGCTGCTGCTGAAGTAGACGGTGCCGAAGGTCCGCATATCGCCGACGACCTGGCTGATGCCGCCCCACTGGTGGTTGCCATCGTTGAGCTTCACCCAGGTCGTGCCGCCATCGATGGAGCGCATCAAGCCTGTCGTTCCATCGTTGAACCTCCCGCCCGCGTAAATGGCCGGGTAGCTGGCGCCGCTGGCGGCCTTGCCGAAACCGACGGAGTTCGGGGAAAAGGTGGAGCCCCACCAGCTGATGGTGATCGGAGCGCTCCAGGACGTTCCGGAGTTGGTGCTCTTATACAGGCCGGAGTTTGCCGCCATCCACACTTCTCCGCCCCTGCCTGGCACCGTCGAGATCAGCGTCGGCTTGACCGGCAGAGCAGTGCTGGACTGGTACCAGCCGCCAGTCGCATTCCCGACATAGAAGTTGGTCGAATCGGGCTTCCATGCGTAGAACAGGTTTTGCCCCCCATCCGAGAGCATCTTGGAACCGACGGGCAGCGTACTTCCCCAGAAGGAAATGGTGGTCCAGGACGCTCCGCCATTGGTCGTATAGGCCGGTGCCAGATTGTCGACCGGGTGCGACGACCAAACGATGGTGTTGCCATCGTAGCTGATGGCCGCCGATCCCTCGCCATACGTCATGCCGGCCGGCACGCTGGGGAAGGTGGTCCAGGTGCTGCCGCCATTCGTCGTGTACACGGGCGCCATGTTGTCGGCCG
>CBFGOU010000103.1:0-11077 GCA_965650445.1 uncultured Oxalobacteraceae bacterium
AAGGCCGTGCTCGACACGTATGAGCTGGACGCGGTGCGCGTGGTCGCCACCTCGACCCTGCGGGTGGCGCGCAACGCGGCCGAATTCCTGCCCGCGCTGGAGCAGGCCATCGGCTACCCGATCGAGATCATCTCGGGTGAAGAAGAAGGCCGGCTCATTTACATGGGCGTGGCCAACGCGCTGGCGGCGCCGTCCGAACGGCGGCTGGTGATCGACATCGGCGGCGGCTCCACCGAGCTGGCGCTGGGGCGCGGCCTGGAGATCGAACGGGTCGAATCGTTTTCGGTCGGCACGGTCAAGCAAAGCCTGAGCTTTTTCATCGGCGGGCGGGTCGATGCCGCGTCCTTCGAGGCGGCCATTCTGTCGGCGCGCAGCCATTTCGAAGACGCCGCGCCGCCCTATCATCCGCAGTACTGGAAACACGCCTATGGCTCGTCCGGCACCATCCGCGCCATCGCCGAAATCATCGACCGGAACAATCTGGGCGACGGCAAGCTGAGCGCGGCCAGCCTGGACGCGCTGAAAAAGCGCTTCATCGCCTTCGGCCAGGTCAGCCGGATCGAGCTCCCCGGGCTGCGGCCCGACCGCGCCGGCACCATCATCGGCGGGCTGGCGATCCTGATCGCGCTGGTGCACGAACTCGATATCCCCGTCATCACCCCGGTCGAAGCGGGCCTGCGCATGGGCGTCATGTGGGACCTGTACCTGCGCTCGATGCAGCGCGACCGGCGCGACGAAGCGGTGCTGGCGCTGGCCGGCAAATTCCATGTCGACCAGAGCCGCGCCGCGCGCGTGGCCGGACAGGCCGGCAGCCTGTATGCCCAGCTCAAACCGGCCGGCAGCACCTACAGCCGTCTGCTGCACTGGAGCGCGCTGCTGCATGAAATGGGCATGGTGCTGTCGCAGACCGGCTACCACAAGCACGCCGCCTACATGGTCGAAAATGCCGACCTGCCGGGCTTCACCACGCGCGAGCAGAAAAGCATGGGGCGGCTGATCCTGGCGCAGAAGGGCAATCTGCGCAAGGTCAGCGAGCTGTTGACCGATCCGGATTTCGCCAAGGCGGTGCTGGCCTTGCGCATGGCGGTGCTGTTGATGCACGCGCGCATCGATGCCGATGCCGGGGAACTCAAGCTGCGCATGAAGAACCGCATCGAACTGGAGATCAAGCGCGACTGGCTGGCCCACCATCCCACCCTGTCGTACTGGCTGGAGAAGGAGCAGGAGTGGTGGGATGACGTGGGCGTGGATTTCAGTATGCGGTCGACGGCTTAGGGGCTAAAGACTCCGTGACGCGCGCCCGGACCTGTGCGTCTGGGCGTCGAAGGCTGGGCACCCGGCCGAAAGTGCCCAGTTGCCCAACTACTCGATTACTTGCATTGCACCGAAGCCGAGCGGTTGTTTTCTGGCTTTTTTGTCTTGGTTGTGATTGTGCAGATGGTTGCCTTGTCGTCCAGCCTTCGGGCCAGCCGCATCCCGCCGTACATGCACCACAACCACCGTTCGCCATCGCCCATGGCGAAGCGAAACGTCTGAGTCGTCTTGGTCTCGTTGTCTGGTACCAAGTAGGTTTCCGTCTCCGGCGCCCCAGCCATCATCCCGGCCCCCATCAAGTGCTGCTGGCTCGGCACTGTCTGCCAGCCCACCACAGGAGTTCCCGGCCTCAGCACGTCCGCTTTGATGATGCCCGGACAGGTGGCGAACATATCGCCGGCAAATGCCGTGGCGCCCCCGGAGAACGCGCCAGCAAAGGTAATGAGAGCGAATAGGCGCATGGGGTGTCATCTTTCAATTACTGAGAAGGCTAACGGGTTACGGCTCCGATTGGGCCATGTTCCATCCTGTCGCTGCTCATGCTCACGGGGAATTGGCATGTGTCGGTAAACTACAACCAGGGAAGCATGATACTGCTCCACTACCCAGATGCCCGCTCCAGCGTGCGCGACGAAAATTGCCGCATGTTGGCCGGTATTATTTCGAGGGAAGCGCCCATCAGGGCCGAACGTGGCAATGGCGGTGCCGCGCGCCAAACTGGGCAAGTCTTTCACCGATGCCCCTTTCCTCCAGTTCTGTGTGCTCACCCCGATCAAGCCGGGAACAAGTGCCTTTATCAAGTCCACACATTCACCAGTCCCAAAGAGTTCATGATTGTTTAGAGCACGAAGATCACCAGGATATCGAAAGGGCATAGGATTCTCCATCGCTTTAGGTTGCAGGAGTTCCATGTTCGCGCTGATTACACTGCGGCATATTGCTTTTCGGCAACGATAATACTTTGCTGGCCGTTCGACTACTAACGCACGCGCCCTGTGAGCATCCGTTGCTGACCTGACGCACTCGTCCGGAAGTGAGGCTTAGGCCGCCGCATCCCCGTGCGCTCGCCGCAAGCGATCAATCTTCCCACCCGTGACGAGTTCGCCGAAATGGACCTTGCCCACCGAAATATCGTGGTAGGCGCCGACCAGGCCCATCTCGCCCCGCTGCAGGCATCCGCGCAGGTATTCGCTGCTGTTGACGATTTCGGCGAGCGAATTTTCGACGTTCTGCCGCGTGACCTGTTCGAGCACCGCCTTGTCGCCAGAGGCAACATCATGCGTCGAGCAGTGGCACTGCCGGATGGCCAGCTGAATCTTGCCGGTGATCGCGCCGATGCTGTGCGCCTGTTCGCCCTTCATCGCCAGGCCGATCGCACCGCAGCTGGAGTGACCCTTCACCACAATCAGCTTGGCGCCCAGCTTGGAGGCGATTTCCAGACTGCCGATAATCTCGCGGCTGATGATGTTGCCGGCAATGCGAATGGTCAGCAGGTCGCCCAGGCCGGCGTCGAAGATGATTTCCGGTGATGTCCGCGAGTCGATGCAGTTGACCACCACGGCCATGGGGTGCTGGCCGGATGCGGTGGCGTCCACCTGATGGTGGTAGTACTTTTCCGTCCAGCGTCCCTCGATAAACCGTTGATTGCCATCGCGCAGCAGTTGCAGCACTTCTTCCGGACGCAGCTTGTTCTGGGTTTCCTTATCCAGCACGGTGACGAACTGGATCGGATCGTGCAGGGAATACTTTTCGCGCAATCCGATCACATTGAGCTGGACGTTGCGCTCTGTGGCCACCACATCGCGGAAGTCCTGGATGGTTTCCAGCACATCGTTGTCGATATAGTCGGACTTGCTCGCGTCGATCAGCACCTTCGAGTCGTTGGGAATGTCCCATAGGGTGGACTTGATGGTCGCCTTGTTCAGGAAAGACACCTGGTTCGGCAATTCCATTTTGATGACGTCGCCGATGTGCAGGCGGTACTGCTCAAGCGAGTAAGGATTGCGGAAATTGCTGCGTGCGAGATAAAACATACTCGTCGCCAGGCCGATCAGTACGCCCATCAGCAGGTCGGTGAACACGATCGCGGCCACCGTGACGGCAAATGGCAGAAATTGCGACCAGCCTTTCTGGTACATATCGCGAAACAGCGACACCTTGGCCAGCTTGTAGCCGGTCATGATGAGGATCGCCGCCAGTGCCGACAGGGGGATCAGATTGAGCGCCGGACTCAGTACCAGTATGCTGGCGAGCATGAAAACGCCATGCAGGACCGCCGATGCCTTGGTCTTGTTGCCGGTCTGGATATTGACCGAGCTGCGCACGATGACCGACGTCACCGGCAGGCCGCCGAACAGGCCGGCGCAAATATTGCCCACGCCTTGAGCCACCAGTTCGCGATTGGGCGGTGTTTCACGTT
Source organism: uncultured Oxalobacteraceae bacterium (assembly GCA_965650445.1). Lineage (GTDB taxonomy): Bacteria > Pseudomonadota > Gammaproteobacteria > Burkholderiales > Burkholderiaceae_D > Telluria_A. The sequence continues at coordinate 3,734 of CBFGOU010000103.1, forward strand.
TATGGGGATCGAGTTTATCGACCGCTTCGATATTGAGCAGTGTTTCCAGGGAGGCTACAATCGCGATCGTGACGCCAACCACCCACACATCGGCATTACCGAAATGGCTGAGGTTGGGCAGGTGCAAATACGCGCCCAGGTTGCCGGTGTCGATCGGCGGCAGCTCCACCAGATGTTCCGGGCCGATCGCAAACCAGGGCATGAATTGCGTGAATAAAAGATTGAGTATTACGCCCATCACTACCACAAACAGCGATGCGGGCAATAACTTGACGTTCTTGAGCGGCGTTCTATCCCAGTAATACAGAACCAGAATGGAGAGCAGGGCAATAACGACAGCGCCGGGGGTAAATACGTCGAAAGCGCGCATTATCTCCGAGAACGTATTTTCTCCATTCGCCTGAATGAACGAAAATCCGTCGTTCTTTGTGTCGTAGCCGACCGCGTGCGGAATCTGCTTGAGTATCAGGAGAATCCCGATTGCCGCCAGCAGGCCTTTGATGACATTGGACGGTATATAGTTTGCGATAAATCCGGCGCGGAAAATACCCATTGCCAGTTGCAGGCAGCCGGCGATCAGTATCGACGTCAGCAGGATGTCGAATGCCCCCAGCTTGGTGATCGATGCCAGTATCACCGCGGCGAGGCCGGCGGCCGGGCCGCTGACGCTGGTCTGCGATTTGCTGATGATGCCGACGACGATGCCGCCGATGATACCGGCGATAATCCCCGACAGCAGTGGTGCGCCCGAGGCCAGCGCGACACCGAGACATAAGGGCAGGGCAACCAGAAAGACCACAATACTCGCCGGCAGGTCATGCTTTAGATGTTGAATATTCATGTGATTATGTGGGTGAAGAGTGGTTATCAGGCAGACGTGTGTCCGCCCGGCATCAGTCGCAATGCCGCACGGAAAAATAAATTCTAGGCTTATTAAGGATGTAACGCACCAATATGATGCGCTCCATCCGAGTTTCGAAAAAGCTCTGGTATCGACTAAATAAAATATAACACGTGCGTTACGGGGGCATGGCGCACGATAGGCTATATCCGTATTGGAATAACTATTTCAAAAAGCCTTTCTCCCGGACGTTATTGGAGAATATCGGAGAAATAACTTTTCATAATATCGGATATATTTAATTGCTATGTCGAGGGCGGCGCCATCCGCGGGAAGTGTGGCCCTGCTTCGTGGGCCAGCGCCAAAATATTTCCTGCACTTAGCAAAAATTGCCTAAACTGCTAGACTGCCTGCTCACACCTGGAACCAGGCCACAGGAAGGAAAATGGATGCGGTTTCTTCACCATCGATGGCGGCGCGTGCTGGCGGCCGCGTTGCTTTTGCTCGCCGGCGCCCCGGTGCCGGCAAAGGACACCGTCACGCTCTGTTTCGAGCGCCAGCAAGTGCTGCCATGGCGCACCGTGGAGGGCCGCGGCCTGAATTTCGAGATGCTCAAGCTGGTGGCGGCCCGTCTCGACATCGTGTTCGCTTATCAGAGCATGCCGTGGAAGCGCTGCCTTGAGCAGCTCAAGGCCAACCAGGTCGGCGGCGCCTTTGCAGTGAGCTTCAACACGAGCCGCATGGAAGTGGGGGGATTTCCAGGTGGTAATCCGGCCGATGCCAGCAAGCGCATGCATATCGATAAATATGTCCTGATCCGGCGCAAGGGCGCCACCATCGACTGGGACGGCAAGACCCTGAAGAACGTCGATGGCGCCATCGGCGTACAGCTGGGTTATTCGGTGAGTGAATTCTTGCGCGCAATGGACGTGGCGGTCGACGAAGGCAGCCAGCGCGCCGGCGAACTGGCGCAAAAGCTGCTGGCCGGACGGCTGGCCGCGGCGGCCATGGGGGGCAGCGATGCCGCCGTCCTGATGAATGGACCACTGGGCGCCCAGCTCGAAGTGGTGCCAGTACCGCTGATCGAAAAGCCGTATTTCCTGGTGCTATCGCACGCGCTGGTGGCCGGCCAGCCCAAGCTGGCCGAGCGCATCTGGAAGGGCATTGAAGAAGTGCGCAACAGTGCGGCATATAAAAAGCTCCAGCGCGAAGCGGAAGGAGGCCATCATTAAACCCGACACCGAACGCGTATTATCCTGGTGGCTGAACAACCGTCTGGCCAGGCCGCTGGTGGACGCCTGGTCGCAAAACATCGTGTTCCGCCTGGGCGCAGGCATCATCCTGACGGTCGCGCTCAGCACCGGCATCTACACCACCTACGTGATGCAATCGCTGCGCGCCGAAGCGTCGGCGCGCATGCAGGAGCGGGTCGAGCGCTTCGCCTCGGTGCTGTCGCACGCGCTGGCGCGCCCGCTGTTCGACATTAACAGCGCGGCCGTGTCGTCGGTGGTCGATGCACTCGGCGCCAACCCCGAAGTGCAGATGCTGCGGGTGATTTCGCCCAACGGCACCGTGCTCGCCTCGCTCGGCACGCTCGAACGCGACGGCACCGGCGCGATCCGGGTCGAGGAGCCGATCAGCTACACCGACGGCAACCGCGTCTATCCGGTCGGCTCGATCGAGCTGGCCTTTTCGCGCGCCCAGATCGACCAGGACCTGCGCCGCCAGATCATGCAGACCGCCGTGGCCAACCTGCTGCTGACCTTCGCCATCGTGGTGTGTATCTTCCTGGTCGGGCGCAAGGTCACCAAGCCGTTCGCCGATATCCAGGACGCGCTCGACAAGCTGGCGCGCGGCGAGACCGATATCGCACTGTCGGGCATCGGCCGGCGCGACCAGGTCGGCAGGCTGTCGCTGGCGGTGCGCAGCTTCCGCGATACGCTCACGCGCCTGCGCCGCGCCGAGCAGGTCACCAGCGGCCTGCTCGATGAGAAGAGCCGCATGGTGGACCGCCTCAATGCCATTTTCGAAGGCACCAACGACGCCCTCATGCTGCTCACCGAGCAGGGCTACTTCGACTGCAACCGCAATACCCTGAGCATGTTCGGCATTCTTGACAAGCAGAGCTTCGTGCGCTGCCATCCAGGATCGCTGTCGCCGCCCACCCAGCCGGACGGGCGCGATTCCTTCGAAGCGATCAACGAAAAAATCGCCCTGGCGCTGGCGCAGGGCCAGGCGCGCTTCGAATGGCTGCACCGGCGCGCCGACGGCAGCGATTTTCCGACCGAAGTGCTGTTGTCGGCCTTCGACTACGGCGGCCGCCAGGTGCTGCAGGCGACCTTGCGCGACATCAGCGAGCGCAAGGCGATCGAGCAGCAGCTGCGCGAACTGAACGGCGACCTGGAACAGAAGATCGCCGCCCGCACGGTGGAGCTGACCGGCTCGATCCAGGCCGCGCGCGACAGCCAGGAAAAGCTCCAGACCATCGTCGACACGGCGCTCGACGCGGTGGTGCGCATGGATCTGGAAGGCCGCATCGTCGGCTGGAATTCGCAGGCCGAGAAAACCTTCGGCTGGACCCGCGAGGAAGCGCTCGGCCAGCCGCTCGATGCGACCATCATCCCTCCGCGCTACCGCGATGCGCACCGCCAGGGCATGCGCCGCTATCAGGAAAGCGGCAGCGGGGCGGTGCTCGACACGCGCATCGAGATTTTCGCGCTGCGCCGCGACGGCAGCGAGTTCCCGATCGAGCTGGCCATCACCAAGGTGCAGATGCACGACAAGTCGGCCTACGAATTCTGTTCCTTCATCCGCGATATCTCCGAGCGGCGCGAACGCGAGCAGTCGCTGCTGGCGGCCAATGTGCGCGCCGAAGCGGCCAACGTCGCCAAGTCCGAGTTCCTGGCCAATATGAGCCACGAGATCCGCACGCCGATGAGCGCCATCATCGGCATGGCCTATCTGGCGCTGCGCACCGAGCTCTCGCCCAAGCAGCAGGATTACGTCGGCAAGATCCACCGCGCCGCGCTGTCGCTGCTGGGGATCATCAACGACATCCTCGATTTTTCCAAGATCGAAGCCGGCAAGGTCGACGTCGAAGCGATTCCGTTTTTCCTCGACGACGTGCTGGCCAACGTGGCCAGCGTCACCAGCCAGAAGGCGGCCGACAAGCAGCTCGAATACCTGTTTCATGTGCCGCACACCGTGCCGCGCCACCTGGTGGGCGACCCGCTGCGCCTGGGCCAGGTGCTGATCAACCTGGTCAACAACGCCGTCAAGTTCACCGAGCGGGGCGAGCTGGAACTGTCCTGCAGCCGCCTCGACGACGCTGCGTCCGGCACCGCCAGCCTGCGCTTTTCGGTGCGCGACACCGGTATCGGCATGAGCGCGGCCCAGCGTTCCAACCTGTTCCGCGCCTTCAGCCAGGCCAACGGGTCGACCACGCGCGAATACGGCGGCACCGGCCTGGGCCTGTCGATCTCGCAGCAGCTGGTGCAGCTGATGGGCGGCACCATCCACGTGGCCACCCAGGCCGGCGCCGGTTCGACCTTCCACTTCGACCTGACGTTCCCGCTCTCGGGCCAGAGCGAGCCGGTCGCCGTCATGCCGGCCGCGCTCAACGATGCGCGCGTGCTGCTGGTCGACGACAGCGGCACCGCGCTCGACATCCTGAGCGAAGCGCTGGCGGCGCTGCCGCTGCGCGTCGACACCGCCGCCAGCGGCGCCGATGCGCTGGCGGCGATCGCCCGGGCCGACGGCGCCGGCGATCCGTTCCGGCTGGTGCTGACCGACTGGCAGATGCCGCACATGAACGGCATCGAGCTGGTGCGCGAGGTGCGCGCCGCCGACACGCTGTCGGCCACGCCGATGATGGTGCTGGTGACCGCGTTCGGGCGCGAGGAGGTGCAGCGCGAAGCCGAGGCGGCCGGCGTGGCCGGCTTCCTGTTCAAGCCGATCGGCCAGTCGGTGCTGGTCGATACGCTCGTTTCGCTGTTCTCTCCGCGCGCCGAGCCGGGCCGCCATGCGCCGCGCGACAGCATTGGCGACTATGCGGTGCGGGTGCTGCTGGTCGAGGATAATCTGGTCAACCAGCAGATCGCGGTCGAGCTGATGACGATGCAGGGCATCGGCGTGGATATCGCCGTCAGCGGCCAGCAGGCGCTGGAAAAGCTCATGCTGGCCGGTCCCGAGGGCTATGGCCTGGTGCTGATGGACCTGGAAATGCCGCAGCTGGACGGCCACCAGGCCACCATCGAACTGCGCAAGGACGCGCGCTTCGACAGGCTGCCGGTGATCGCCATGACCGCGCACGCGCTGCCCGAGATCCGTGAACGCTGCCTGCGCGAGGGCATGCAGGATTACGTCACCAAGCCGGTCGATCCCGACAAGCTGTACGCCACGCTGACGCGCTGGCTCGGCCACGCCGTGCCGCCGCGCGGCAGTCCGGATGGCAGGCCGATCGGCGTCATCGCCGGGATCGACGCGGCGCTCGGCCTGCGCCACGTGGCGGGCAATGGCGCGCTGTACCGCCAGCTGCTCGAACGCTTCCACGCCTCGCAGCGCGGCGCCGCCGAGGAAATCCGCGCCGACCTCGACGCAGGGCGCTTTGCCGAAGCCGGCAAGCGCGCCCATACCCTGCGCGGCGTCGCCGGAAATATCGGCGCGCGCGAACTGCAGGCGCTGGCCCAGTCGCTGGAAGAGCTGCTGCGTGCGGACGATGTCGACGTGGCGGCGGCGCGCGAGCGCGCCCTGCAATTGAGCGGCATGTCCGGCACCGTCATGGGCGCGCTGGAGCGCTACCTCGGCGCGCCCGGCACAGCCGGGCCGGCCGCCGATGCGGCCGGCAGCGCGCACGAGGCATTGGCGCGCCTGCGCCAGCTGCTGAGCGAATTCTCGGGCGACACTACCGACTACTTCGACACGGCGCGCGTGCATCTGGCGGCCCTGCTCGATGCCGCCACCATGGAGCGGCTGGCCGCGCACCTGGCCAGGTACGAATTTGAGGAAGCACGCCAATTGCTCGACGAGCCAACTTTTTGAATGCGATAAAGAAATAAACCATATATACTGTTTATTTTAAACCTGATGGAGTAAGCTGACATGGCAAAACCAGCAGCAGAAAAGGCACCTGTGGCGACGCCTTCGCCAGTGCCTTCGCCAGCCAAACTGGCGAAAACCACGGCGAAAACCACGGCGAAGACGGCGGCCAAGCCGACCGAACCGGCCGCGGCCAAGCCAGCCCCGAAGAAGACCGCGGCGAAGGCGGTCGAGCCGGCTGTCAAGGGGGCGCCGAAAAAGACTGCCAAGCCAGCGCCGAAAGCCGCCGCCAAGCCGGTGTCCAAGGCCAAGCCGGCGCCGAAAGCCAAGCCGGCTCCGAAGGCCGCCGCCAAGCCGGTTGCCGTGGCCGAGCCGAAGCCGCGCAAACCGAAGTTGGTGCGCGACAGCTTCACCATGCCGGAAGAGGAGTACGCGGTGCTCGGCCAGGTAAAGAAAACCTGTCTCAAGGCCGGCATCGACATCAAAAAGAGCGAACTGCTGCGCATCGGCGTGGCCTTGATCGCCAAACTCGATACGGCGGCCTTGCAAAAGGTCCTCGCAACATTGCCGCAATTAAAAACCGGCAGGCCGAAGAACGAAACATAACAAACGCACCATGTTGGTGCAATCGGCTGTTACATTGTCACACCCCCCCGCGTGTCATCCGCGTGACACGCGCGTGTCATCGTCCTGAAAAATAGGCCGGTTAGGCTGTCTTCGTCGCCACAGAAAGGACGAAGCATGCACAAGCTGATCACTTCCCAAGAGACAAGGCAGCATTCGCCCAGGCTGGTTCTCAGCCTGGCCTCCAGCGAGCACGAAGTGCGCGAGGTGCAGCGTCTGCGCTACAAGGTGTTCATCGAAACGCTCGGCCTGAGCGCGCTGGAAAATGCCGAGCGTCTTGATTGCGACGAGTTCGACGCCCACTGCGACCACCTGATCGTGCGCGAATCGGTGACCCTGAAAGTGGTCGGCACCTACCGCGTGCTGAGCGCGGCCAAGGCGCGCCGCCACGGCCGCTTCTACTCCGAAAACGAATTCGACCTGGGCCGCCTGAACCATCTGCGCGGGCGCATGGTGGAAGCGGGGCGCGCCTGCATACACCCCGAATACCGCGGCGGCAGCGTGATCATGCTGCTGTGGTCGGGCCTGGCCGACTACATGCGGCGCGAGCGTTGCGATTATCTGGTGGGGTGCGCGAGCGTGAGCGTGGCCGACGGCGGGCATAACGCCATCGCTGTGTATCGGTCGCTATTGAAGACCCATGCGGCGCCGCAGGAATACCGGGTCACGCCGCATCTGCCGTTTCCCATCGGTGCGCTGGAGCCGGCGCGCTCGCCGGCCATGCCAGCTCTGATCAAGGGTTATACCCGATCGGGCGCATGGCTGTGCGGGGAGCCGGCCTGGGATCCTGATTTTGAAAGTGCTGACTTGTTCCTGATGCTGCCGCTGGCAAATCTGGACAG
>CBFGOU010000104.1:0-11034 GCA_965650445.1 uncultured Oxalobacteraceae bacterium
CTCCGCCGCCCCATGTTCGACGCCGCCGCGGCGGCGCAGCCGGCGCGCTGCCTGCCGCCGCACCTGCCGCCGGCACCGCGCGGGCGCACCCTGGTCATCGGCGCGGGCAAGGCATCGGCCGAGATGGCGCGCGCCCTGGAGCAGCACTGGCCGGGCGCGTTGACCGGACTGGTCGTCACCCGCTACGGCTATGCGGTACCGTGCCAGCGCATCGAGATCGTCGAGGCCGCCCACCCCGTGCCGGACCGCGCCGGCAGCGACGCTGCGCGCCGCATGCTGGACATGGTGGCGGGTCTGAGCGCCGACGACCTGGTGATCTGCCTGATTTCGGGTGGCGGCTCGTCATTGCTGCCGCTGCCGGCCGAAGGCCTCGACCTGGCCGACAAACAGCGGCTCAACGCCGCGCTGCTGGCCAGCGGCGCCACGATCAGTGAAATCAATTGCGTGCGGCGCCACCTGTCGGCCATCAAGGGCGGCCGGCTGGCGGCGGCATGCCACCCGGCCCGGGTGGTTACCCTGCTCATTTCCGATGTGCCGGGCGACGATCCGGTCGACATCGCCAGCGGCCCGACCTGCGCGGACGCGAGCACCTGCGCCGACGCGCTGGCGGTGCTGCGGCGCTACGGCATCGACGTGCCGCCCCAAGTCCGGGCGGTACTCGAAAGCGGGCGCGGCGAATCGGTCAAGCCCGGCGACCCACGCCTGGCCGGCCATGAAATCCGCCTCATCGCCACGCCCCAGATGGCGCTCGACGCGGCCGCGGCGGTGGCCAGCGCGGCCGGGGTGCCGACCCATATCCTGGGCGACGGTATCGAGGGCGAGGCGCGCGAAGTTGGCATCGTCATGGCCGGCATCGCGCGGCAGGTGGCCACGCATGGCCAGCCCTTCGTCCCGCCGTGCATCCTGCTGTCGGGCGGCGAAACCACGGTCACCGTGCGTGGAACCGGGCGCGGCGGACGCAATGTCGAGTTCCTGCTCTCGCTCGCGGTGGCGCTGAACGGGCTTGATGGGGTGCACGCCATGGCCTGCGATACCGATGGTGTCGACGGCCAGGAAGACATTGCCGGAGCGTATATGGCGCCGGACACGCTGGCGCGCGCCTGGACCCTCGGCATGCGCGCCCGCGACAGCCTGGCCAACAACGACGGACACGGCTTCTTCCAGGCGCTGGGCGATTCCGTGATCTGCGGGCCGACACTGACCAACGTCAATGACTTCCGGGCGATTTATATCGGCGGCGCCCCGGCGGCCTGAGCGCCGCTCGCGCCGTCCCCAGGCGGTGGCTGGACCGAATCCGCGGCCGGGTCAGGCTGTTTGCCCGGCACGCGACTCGCGCACCATGCGCAGGACCGTGACGCTGTTGACGACGGCAATGACCAGTTCCAGCGCAGTACCGCCGATGGAACCGGCGATCACGTTGTTCGCAATCCAGAGCGCGGTGCCGCACAGCATCACCAGCCGCATCGGCACGCCGTGCAGCAGGAACAAGGCGAGCGTACCCAGGCAGGAGGCGGCCAGCGGCAGCCAGTCGCTTGGCTGGCGGGCCAGCGTCAGTCCCAGCGCCAGGTTGACCGCGATCACTGCCGCCGCCACCCAGATCGAGCGGGTACGCAAGGCCAGCAGCGAGCGCAGCAAGGATACGGTCGAGCTGGCGACGGCGGTCGGATTGCCGAGCAGGGAAAAGTGCACGATGTAGGCGAGGCATTCGCCGGCCATGAACAGTTTGAAGCGGCGGTCGTCTCTCTGCAAGAACGAGCCGACGCCGAGCACGAACGCGATATAGCCGACGCATTGCGCCGGCGAAAACCAATCAGTCAACATGAAGAAGGGAATGTGGAAACGGCAGGTTCAGCGGTCAAGCCGCGACCGAAAATTATACCCTGCCGCCTCCAGTGCGGCTCGGCGCTCAGCTGGCGCGCTTGGTGATGACCACTTCCAGATATTCCGCCGGCACCACCAGCGAGGCCGGCCCTGCCGTGTTGAAGCTCTGCAGCAAGCCCTGCAAATCCTTGGCGAGCGCCTGTTGGCCGGCAGCGTCGAGGGCCGCGAATGCGCGGTGGGTCGGGCCGTAGAAATCACGGAAGACCTGCAGCCAATGTTCGGGCGAGGCGTAGCGGAAGGTGAAGAATTTGCGATGTACCTGCATGCCGGCCGTGCGGTCGCCGAACAGTTCGCGCAGACGCTCTTCCGTGCCCCACAGCGCCGGCGATTGCAGGCCGGGCGGCGGCGGCACGTGCGCGCCGACGGCCTTGAACAGCTTGCCGATGAAGCCTTCCGGGGTCCAGTTGGCCAGGCCGATGCGCCCGCCGCCACGCACTACCCGCATCAGTTCGTCCGCCGCGCGCTGCTGGTCTGGCGTGAACATGACGCCAAAGGTCGACAGTGCCACGTCAAAACTATTATCCGGAAATGGCAGATTCTCCGCATCGGCCTCGCGAAACTCGACAGTGAGACCTTCGGCCGACGCGCGCGCCCGCCCTTTTTCGAGCAGGGCCGCAACATAATCGGTGGAGGTGACCTGGGCAAACCGGTGCGCCGCCGCGAGCGTGGCGTTGCCGTTGCCGGCAGCGACGTCGATAACCCGTTCGTCGGCGCGCACATCGGCCGCCTCGGCCAGCGCCTCGCCGACAATCTGCAGCGTGACCCCGATGATGGCGAAGTCGCCGCTGGCCCAGGTTGCCTGCTGGCGTTGCTTGATGGCGTCGAAATCCGGCGGCGCCATAGGAGGGCCGGCAGCCTGGGTGGAGGTGTGGCTGATGTCTGTCATGGCAACGCTCCTTCGTGGGTGAGGGATTCCTGCTTTGACAACGCTACGCGCACAACGTTCCGCCTGCCGTCAGCGGCCGCCCTGGCTCACCACATCAGGTCATCCGGAATCTGATAGGCCGCGTAGGGATCGTCTTCGTCGATCTCGGTGCTCTTTTTGTTGACGCGCACGACCAGCGTGGCATCGCGCTCGGCGATCTTGTCGGCGATCACGCGCGGCACCAGCTCGGCGCTATCGCCCTGTCGCACGATGACCAGCCGGCCAGCCATCAGGTGTCCCTGCACGGCGGCCGACACGTACAGGCGCTCGATCTTGTTGTTGTACGTGTAGTTGTAGGCAATGTCGCCGTTGCCCTTGCTCTGGCGGTTTTGCTGCACCATCTGGGCGATCTGGGCCAGGATGGCTTTTTGCTGGGCGGCGGCATCGCGCTGGGCGTTCAGTTCGCGCGCCCGCTCGGCATTCTTGCGCTGCATGTCGAGCGCGGCGACACGCGCCTCGTCGACGCTTTGCGTGCCGGTGCGGCGCTCGTCTTTCTTTTGCTTGCTCTTGTCCTGATTGGCCAGTTTGACCTTTTTCTTGTCGACGAGCCCAGCCTTCAATAGCTGATCTTGCAGGGAAACCATAGCGAAACTCCTCCTTGAATCCGCTAGCATAGCAAACCCCGCCGCCGGGCCCACCGAGCGATCCTGTGATGGCCTACATCTCAAGCAGCGTTTCGAAGCCACCGAAGATCATGCGCTTGCCGTCGAAGGGGTGCTTGGCCGGGTCCATCATCTCGGCCATGCGCGGATCTTTCATGACCTTGTCATTGATCACGTCGCGTTCGGCGCGCGACGCGTACTCGATCCATGAAAACACCACCACCTCGCCCTCCTGCAGCTGCACGCTTTGCGGAAACGAGGTCAGCTTGCCGGGCTTGACATCGTCGGCGACGCATTCGCAAAAGCGCAAGGCGCCGTGTTCGCGCCACACCTTGCCGCAGGCCTGCGCCATGGCGCGGTAAGCCTCCAGATTTTCCTTCGGTACTGCAAGCACAAAACCGTCAACGTAAGCCATGGTGTCTCTCCTTGCATAAATCGATTGGTCGGACTGTCACGCTACCACCGGCACGGCCGGGGGCGCGCCAGTTTGCACCGCCGCATGAGTTGGGAAGCGTGCGGCAAAATAGTTAGCCTCAAGGAAAGACCGAACTCAGCCGGAGAATTTTTTTCGGGTAGACTGACGGGCGGCACGGGCATGGACATGACCTGACGCGCAACATGCTGCGTGCGCTACCGGGCAATCGCGAACTGCTCGAGCATATACGCCAGCACGGCCTGCCCAAGATTTGAGGCCACTTTTCAGCAGCAAGACCGATAAAATCCACAACGACGAAACTTCCATGCCAAATCCAGTTTTCCTCAACAACGTACATCACAAAGACCTGCGCGTGATCACGTCGCACAGCCCGCAATACAGCGAGCGCGACATGTTCGCCTTCACCTTCCCGGCCGAATTCCGCAGCCTGCAGGCCTGCTATCCGATCGTATTCCACAAGTCGCAGGACGGCAGTTTCGAGGCGCTGGCCTTGCTGGGTTTCCAGGAGAATGAAAATCTGTTTCTGACCGAACAGGGCTGGGACGCGCCGCTGGTGCCGATGACGATCGAACGCCAGCCCTTCCTGATCGGCCGCCAGGGGGAGGAACTGATGGTGCACATCGACCTGGATCATCCGCGCGTCAGCACCACCGAGGGTGAGCGTGTCTTCCTTGAGCACGGCGGCAATACCGAATTCCTCGACAGGGTGAGCCAGAACCTGTTCGACATCCACCAGGGCATCCAGAGCATGCCGGGCTTCGTCGGCGCGCTGCTGGAGTATGAGCTGCTGGAACCGTTCGTGGTCGACATCGAACTGGACGACGGCTCGCAAAACCGCCTGGCCGGCTTCTACACCATCCATGAAGAACGCCTGGCCGCGCTCGACAGCGCCGCCATCGAGCGCCTGCATAAGGCCAATTATCTGCAAGCGATCTACATGCAGCTGGCCTCGCTGTCGAACTTCCGCAATCTGATCGACCGTAAAAACCGCCTTCAGGCCAGCCAGCGCTAAGCCGAACGCGAGCCTGCCCTCGGAGCGCGGGGGACAGGATCGTGGCATCATTGCCGTATGCTCACCGGAACCTGCTATTGCGGCGCGATCCGATATGAAACCGCCGGTCCCGCCGCCCACCAGACCATCTGCCACTGCAGCATGTGCCGCGGTACGAGCGGCGCGGCCAGCGTGGCCTGGTTCACCGTGCCCGCGAATACCTTCCGCTTCACCGCCGGCACGCCCGCCCGCTTTCGTTCCAGCGCGCACGCCACGCGCAGCTTCTGCCCCGCCTGCGGCACCCAGTTGACCTTCGCCGACGATGGATCGCCCGACGAGATCGACGTCACCATCTGCAGCCTGGACCATGCGCACACCGTCGCACCGGCAAGCCACATCTTCACCGCCAGCGCCCTGCCGTGGGAAGTCTTGCCCGACGATGGACTGCCGCGCTACCGGCACAGCCGCAAGGATGAGCCGCCCGCTTAGTCTGGCGGCCCGGCGCGTGACTGACATCGGTCAAGAACTCCACCCTTTGTCATTACAGTTAACGTTTCCAGTCTATAATATTGCTTTTGTTCAACAAGACCGGAGTCTGTATGCTGCGCCCCCTTGCCACCCTCCTCCTTTGCATGGTGTTCGGCATGATGCCGGTCCGCGCCGCGGCCGCGCCCAAGGTCAGTGCCGCCACGCTGCTGGATTCGTTCAAGCCGCAGCAGGGCAAGATCACCCTGCCGGGCGGAATTGCCACGCTCGATCTGCCGGACTCGTTCCGCTATCTGTCGCCGGAAGATTCGGCGCGCCTGCTGACCGAGGGCTGGGGCAATCCGCCATCGCCGCCGACCTTGGGCATGATCCTGCCGGCCGGCGTCAATCCGCTGTCGCCCGAAGGCTGGGGCGTGGTGGTGACCTACGACAAGGATGGCCACGTCAAGGATGACGACGCCAGCAGCATCAAGTACGACGAACTGCTCAAGGAGATGCAGGAAGGCGTCGCCAGCCGCAACGAGCAACGCAAGAAGGCCGGCTACGCCGCCATGAACCTGGTCGGCTGGGCCGAAGCACCGAGCTACGACAAGGCTTCGCACAAGCTGTATTGGGCGCAGCAGCTGCATACCGAGGGCGCCAGTGAGAATGGCTTAAACTACAACATCCGGGTGCTGGGACGCGAAGGCGTGCTGGTGCTCAACGCCGTGGCCGGCATGACCCAGATCGACAAGGTCAAGACGGAAATGAAGCAAGTCACGGCCTTCGCCGATTTCACCGCCGGCAACCGTTACGCCGACTTCAACGGCAGTACCGACAAGGTCGCCGAATACGGCCTGGCCGCCCTGGTGGCGGGCGGGGCGGCGGCCAAGCTGGGCCTGTTCGGCAAACTGTTCGCGCTGCTGCTCGCCTTCAAGAAAATCTTGATCCTCGCGGGCGCGGCCCTGGTCAGCATGGTGTACAAGTTGCTCGGGCGCGAAAAGAAGGCCGCGCCGGTCGATCTGAGCAAGCCAGAGTAAGGCGGGCGGCATGGGCAAACTGCTGGTGTGGCTGCTGGCCGCAGGCAAGATGGGCAAGCTGCTGACCACGGGCGGCACCATGTTGCTGTCGATGCTGGTGTACAGCTGGGTGTTCGGCTGGCGTTACGCGGTCGGCTTCGTGCTGCTGATCCTGGTCCATGAAATGGGCCACTACCTGGCGGCGCGCCAGCGCGGCCTGAATGTCGGCGCGCCGACGTTCATTCCCTTCGTCGGCGCGTGGATCGAGATGAAGGACTTGCCGCACGACGTAGAAACCGAAGCCTATGTCGGTTTCGCCGGGCCGCTGGCGGGCACGGCGGCGGCCATGGCCTGCTACTTCGCGGCGCGCCAGTCCGACAGCAGTCTATTGCTGGCCCTGGCCTACTCCGGCTGCATGCTCAACCTGTTCAACCTGATCCCGGTCGCGCCGCTCGATGGCGGGCGCATCACCGCCGTCATTTCGCCCAAGCTATGGCTGGCCGGCGTCCCACTGCTGGCGGCCCTGTTCTTCTACCGGCCCAGTCCGATGCTGATCCTGGTCGCCATCCTCGCCTATCCGCAGCTGAAGAAGGCCATCTCCGGCGACCCGGACGCGCCGGCCGGCTACTACGAGACGGCGCAAGGCACGCGCGTCAACTACGCCGTCATGTACCTGGGCCTGGTGATTTTTTTGGCCGTCATGAGCTACGACCTGCACGCGCTGCTGGCCGGAGTGGGCGGCCGCTAAAGCTCAAGGCCTCAACGCGCCGCCGCTTCCATCCGCGCCGTTTTGCCGTCCGGCGCCATGCCTTCCACGCTGGCGCCATGCGCGAGCAGCAGCCGCACCATCGCAACATTGCCCTTGTAGGCCGCACCGAGTGCCAGCAGCATTTCCGGCCACGTTGCGCCGGCCGTTTCAGTGCCGGCCACACAGTGATCGAAATTTAGTTTGCATGGAGCATCTTCTGGCGTAGACTAGATTTCACCATGTGCCACTGCCCAGAGAAGAGGAACCATGTCCGACTTGTCCGCTTTCTTCCAGAACGTCAAGCTGCCGGTGATTTCCGAGGTAGCCCACGCATTGATCCAGTCGCTCGATAACGAGGATGTGTCCGCCAAGGAGATCAGTGCGCTGATTGCCAAGGACCCATCGCTGACGGCCAAGCTGCTGCGCCTGGCCAACAGCGCGCGCTTCGGCGCCAGCCGCGGGGTGCGCTCGCTCGACGACGCCATCGCGATGGCCGGCATGGCGCATGTGCGCACCCTGGCGTTGGCGGCCTGCTTCGCCGAAAGCTTTCCCGACCTGCCCGGCCTGGACAGCGATGAATTCTGGAAAAGCAGCATGGCTTGCGCGGGCTACGCCAAGTGGCTCGCGGGTGGAATGGGCGGCGACGGCCAGGATGCCTGGCTGGCCGGCATGATGGTGCGCCTGGGCGAGCTACTGATTTATCAGGCCGAACCGAGCGCTTTCGCCGAAATCGAAGAATTGCCGCATCTGCCGGGTGCGCGCTGGCAGCGCGAACAGCGCCTGCTGGGCTTTTCGGAAGGCCAGATCACGGCCGAACTGTGCCGCCGCTGGAACTTCCCGCAAACCATCGTCGAAGCGCTGGAATGGTCGTCCGAGCCGATGGCCGCGCCCCGCTTCAGCCAGCTGGCCGGCATCATCCACCTGGCCAGCCGCCTGGCCGACACGCCCAGCGCCGACCCCGACATCATCGACACCCTGCCGGACGATGTGATGCAGGCGCTGCAGGTGGACCGGGCGTGGATGAAGAAAAAATTTCCGGCGCACAGCACCTTCTCGGCCGCCGCCTGATGTGCTATTCCCGGCCCCATCGCTGGCACTCGAGCTGACATCGGCGGAACAGATCGGCACGGTCCACAGCAGTGCGCTGCCAAATCTGCCAAGCAGTCAACGCTCGGAGGGCGTTTCAAGCAGCACGGTCTGGATATCGTTGAACAGCACATCGGGCATCAGATATGCGGTGGTGTAGATTTCGCGCACCCGCCCCGCCGCGTCGATCAGGAAGATTTTCAGCAGGTGGTTGCGCAAGCGCGTGGGTTTGCCTTGTGGATCGAGCGTGACGGAAACGTCTTGCCCGAAATCGTCGATGATGGGCTTCAGCTCGCCGACCGAGCGCGTGGTGAGAAAGTCCCAGTGCAGCGGACTGGCGCGGTCGGCCAGCTTGCCCGCATACGCGCGCATGGCTGACGGCGTGTCATTGCCGGGATCAAAAGACAGGCTCACCAGCCGCACGCGCCGCGCCAGCGCCGGCCTGGCCAGCAGCCGCTGGCGCAACTCGTTGAAGGTCTCGAAGGCCAGCGGACAGCCGACCGGATCCACGCAGTAGGTGTACATGAAGCTCAACAAGGTGACCTTGCCGGTGGTGTAGTCCTTCAGCCGATGGCTTTTTCCATCGGTATCGAGCACATTGCCGTCGGCCGCGGTCTGGATCCGCTGCAGCGCATAGCTGCCCGGCGCCGGCGCCACAAACTGCTGACGCGGCTTGCTGGCCGGCGCATCCACCGCCCCGGCCCAGGCCATACCCGCGCCGCCCAGCGCCAGCACCGCGGCAAGGAGCGGCCCGTAGCTCATCCGCCTCAGCGCGCCGCCACACCCGGTTGGTCCACGGCATCGATGGCCACCGCACTGGCCGGCTTGGCGGTGAACTTCATGTGATGGGCGCGGCCCAGCTTTTCCTTGGTGAAGTCGATTTTCCACTGCTCTTTCAATTCCTTGCCGTCCCAGCTGAACAGCTTGACGAACTGTTCGTCGTCCGCGCCCTTCCTGTCCCAGTTGGCCAGCAGGCTGCTGCTGACATAGACCCGCTTGCCATCCCAGCTCTGGCTGATCATGTTGACCTGCTTGCCGGTGACCTTTTCGTAGACCTGTTTGGGCGCTTCCGGCTTGCTCAGGTCAAACAGGCGCGTCTTGCCGTCCATGAAGGTGTTGACCCACAGGCTTTTGCCATTGGCCGCGATGGAGATGTCCACGGGCAGCGGTGTCTTGGCCGGGTCGCCGATGGCCGCCACATCCCTGGCCTGCCACTCGCCCTTGGCGTCCTGCTTGATCAGCCACAGTCTGGACGTGAGCGCCGAGGCGGTGATGGCCCAGTTGTCGCCGTCGTTGAGGGACCAGCGGATTTCCAGCGGCGCGCCGGGCGTGTTGAAGACCTTTTGCGGCTGCATGGTCTTGGCATCCCACAGCACCATGGTGTTGCCGAACTGCTTCATGGCGGACGGGTTGGCGATCAGCTTGCCCAGGTCGGCCATGTAGTTGCGCTGGCCGGTGAAGCTGGAGGTGAGCATGACGTTTTTTTGCGGATTGATGGCGATGTCGTACCCATAGCCGTCGCCGGCCACGCCGCCCACCGTGGCGGTGGGGATGGCATGGCGCGCGACGAACTCGCCTTTGTTGTTGTAGACCGCCAGGCCGGTCGTGCCGCCATGATCCTTGCTGTTCGATAGCGCGCCGATCAGCATGCGCCCGGGAATCGGGTAAAAGGTGTGCGGCCCGGTGTAGCCGCTCTTTTGCGCCAGGTCGGCGATGGTGTTGACCAGCTTGGGCCGGGCCGGATTGGTGCCGACATCGAATACGAAGATTCTGGAGTCGTCCAGCCGCCCCGCCCACAGGTATTTGCGGTCGTCCGTAAAGCCCATGTGGTGAGCCTCGCCGCGCCCGGGCACGGACACCGCGTCGACCACCTTGCCGTAGGTGCGCGACTTGGGATTGACGTCGATGGTGACGAGCTTGTCGTTGCCGTCGCCCAGGCCTTCGACCCCGAGCGTCCAGACATGCAGGTAATCCTCCTGCCCTTTGATGAGGCTGGCCAGATAGGGGGAATTGCAGGTTTCGTCGGCCGCCGCGGGCGGCACCGCAATGAACAGCCCCAGCAGAACGGCAAAGGCGGACAGGAGCAGCCGCCGAACACCAGGTTGAGCCTTCATGTGATTCCTCCAATCAATGACTTAATGGAACACCCCCATGACCTCGGCCATGCAGACCGCTGGTGTTCCCCATGATAGAGTCGCCCTGACGATAGCAAGTCGTCTACAGTGCCATGTTTTGCGCTTGATCAAACCACCCTGGGCGACCATGCCGACTTTATTGATTACCCCCATTGTTTTTCTGTTTACGGCGGTGTTGCTGGTGCCGCTGGCGCAGCGCCTGCGCCTGGGCTCCGTGCTGGGCTACCTGATCGGCGGCTGCCTGATCGGGCCGTGGGGCCTGGCGCTGATCCGCCAGCTCGACCTGATCGGCCACGTGGCCGAAATCGGCGTGGTGCTGATGCTGTTCCTGATCGGCCTGGAGCTGCAGCCGCGCAAGCTGATGGAGATGCGCACCTTGGTCATCGGCGGCGGCGGCGCGCAGATGCTGCTGTGCGGGGCGGCGCTGGCAGGGCTGGGCGCTCTGCTGGGCATCGCACCGGCGGGCGCGGTGGTGGCCGGGATCGCCCTGGCGCTGTCGTCCACCGCCATCGTGGTGCAGAACATGCAGGAACGCCACCTGGACAATACCCCGGCCGGCACCGCCGCCTTCGCCATTCTGCTGTTCCAGGACATGGCCGCCATTCCCCTGCTGGTGGCCATTCCGCTGCTGGGCGCGGGCGACGGCGGCGGCTTCAGCGTGCTGCGCGCCGGCGGCGCGGTGCTGGCGGTGCTGGTGATCGGCCGCTACGCCATCCGTCCCGCCCTGCGCCTGATCGCCAAGACCG
>CBFGOU010000105.1:0-11019 GCA_965650445.1 uncultured Oxalobacteraceae bacterium
GCCCGCGTGTTCGATTGCACCGCTGCGGTTGTCCAGCCGCGCCGCCTGCAGCAGCACATCGCCCGTGCCGGCCAGACGGCCGCCGTCGCGGTTGTCCAGCAGTTCGCGGGCCTGCACCTGCAACAGGCCGTTACCCGCAGCCAGCACCTTGCCGCCCTGGTTGACCAGACTGCCAACCTGAAGCTGCATCTGACCGTTACCGGAGATCGTACCGGCGCTGTTGTCCAGATCGTCGCGCACGCTCAGCGTCGCGCCCTGGGTACCGGCCGACTGCAGCGTGCCCTTCTGGTTGTCGATGCGGCCGGCGTCGATGCGCAGGCCTGCATTGCCGAGCACCTGCCCGCCCTGGTTGTCGAAGGTTCCGCGCACATCCAGCGCCAGCTCGGAAGTGCCGAGCGAGACGATCTGGCCACCGGCATTGCGCAGGCCATCGGCGTTGATCTGCACGCTCTGGGCCGAGGTGCTGCCGCCACTCACATCCACCTGGCCACCGGTCAGCGACAGGTGACCATTGCTGAGCAGGCGGCCTTCGCTGCCATGCAGGGTATCGGCGTGCACGTACAGGGAGCCATTGCCGGCCTGCTGCAGCAGGCCCTTGCTGTTGTCCAGCGTGGTCGCTGTCAGGTGCAGATCGCCATTGCCGGCCACGGTGCCGCCGGCACTGTTGTCCAGCGTACCGGCGCGCAGCATGTTGCCCTGGTTGCCCAGCGACAGCAGATTGCCACCGCGGTTGTCCAGCGTGCCGGCGACGATCTGGAACTGCTTTGCAGTGAGCGTGCCATTGCGCACGTCGGCGTCGCCCACCGTCCAGTCCAGGCGGCCGAGCGTGCTCAGGCGGCCACCGGCACCGCTCCAGTCGCCAGTGGTCAGTAGCAGGCCGCCGTCACCGGCATGCTCGATGCGACCACCCGCGTTGGAGACCCGACCTGCGCCCAAGGTCAGGCGCTCGGCATTGCTGGCCAACAGTCCACCGTCGTTGTTGAACGTGCCGTGCACCGACCACGCCGACGCTGCACTGCTGGCATGGCGAAACTCACCTGCCCGGTTGTCCAGCGACTGTGCCTGCAGCTGCAGCGCACCGGCCACGCTCAGCGCGCCCTTCTGGTTTGACAGCGCGCCCAGCTGCAGCGCGGCGTCACCATGCACCTGCAGCGTGCCGCCGTCGTTGTTCAGATCGCCCGTGGCGCGCAGCGCGGCCACGCCAAGGCGGCCGCCGTTGTTGTCCAGACCATTGCCGGCAACCAGCGAAACACGACCGCCGCTGCTGATGCTGCCACCGTCGTTGTCGAGAAGGCCGGCGATGTCCAGCACACCCGCGGCCAACGGAACCATCGGCGTCACCGGCGTACCGCTCCCCGTGCCGGTACCGGGGGTACCTGTACCGGGCGTACCGGTTCCGGGCGTTCCAGTATCTGGCGTTCCGCCGCTTCCCGGGGAGGTGCCGCTGCCGGGGGTACCGCCAGTACCTCCCGACGCCACCGCATCCAGCGCACCGATCAGGCCGTCGCTGCGATTGCTCACGCTGCCTGCGTTGGCATTGAACGCCTGCACGCCGGTCTGCTCGATGGCACCGCCACGGTTGCGCAGCCCCTGCGCCTGCAGCTGCAGGCGCTGTGCATTGAGCTTGCCACCACTGTTGTCCAGCATGCCGCCAGAAGCGATTGCAGCCTCGCGCGTGGCGGCTATCGTGCCGCTGTTGGCCAGATCGCCGCTTGCCTGCACGCGCACGTTCTGCAGCGACTGCAGCGCGCCGGTGTTCTCCAGCCGGCCGTCCACCGTGACCACGAGCTCGCCGGCCTGCGCACCGATGCTGCCGGCATTGCGCACGCCCACGCCGTGTTCGTTGCCCACCAGCCAGATCTTGTTGGCGAACATGCCGCCCAGCGCACCCACGTCCAGCGCGAAAGTCGGTGCCTCGCTGCTGGCCGCCGTAGCGGTCACCTGGTTGTGATCGACGCTGACCACGTTGTTGCCGAGCGTCGCCTGCAACTGGTTGGCCCAGATGCCGGCGTTGACCTTCAGCGATCGGGTGATCAGGTCGGTGTAGTCGGCGCGGCTGGTATCCAGACCATCACCGTTGACCTCGATCGCCCCACCACTGACCCGGTAGCCTTCCAGCGAACCGCTGCCGCTGAACACCGGCGTGCCGGTGGTGAGCGTGACGCGGCTGGCATTGAGGAAACCGCCGCCGTTGACCTGGATGCCGGCCGGATTGGCGATGATCACTTCGGCGCGCTGTCCTGCCACTTCCACGTAGCCATTGAGTCGGCTGGCCGGGCCATTGACCTCATTGAGGATGACCCGTGCGCTGCCGGTGGCCAGCCATGGATTGCCCTGCACCCAACCGCCCATCTGCGTCTGCACCTGGCCACGCGCATTGTTGAGGATCACGCCCTCGCGGCCGACATCGAACTGCGAATAGCGGTTGCGTGAGACACCACCGGCCGACGGCGTGGTGATGTTGACCATCGGCACGCCGTTCGGCGCGGTCACCACGGTGGGCCGCTCACGACCGGGCGCATTGGGATCGGACACGATGTGGCCACCCGACTGCGCTTCAGCCACGGGCGCCAAGCTGACCCATCCCAATGCGCACATCAGCGCGAAGCCCAAGGGCGACAACGCGGCGCTCTGCCGGCCAGCGACCTGGCCGACCAGGCCGCCGCCGCCCTTCACCAGTTCCGAAGCGACCTGCCACACGCGCAGCGCGCGGTTGAAAACCAGGCGATAGATGCTGTTCATTTCACGAATCCTTGTGTCAGATCAGTAGCGCCACGCCAGGCTGAAGCCGAAGGTGGTGTAGTCGGTCGGGAAGTTGGCCGGTTTGTGCAGGGCCGAGCCCACGAAGCCATCCCAGGAAAGCTGCTGCCAGCCGCCGCGCAGGCCCAACGCCATGCCGGCCAGATCGCGGCCGGATTGCCATTGCGCCGATGGCCCGCCGATGCGGCCGTAGTCGGCGGCGACGTAGAACTCCTGGCCACCGCCGATACCCAGCGACAGATCGTTGCGCAGCGACCAGCCGCGCTCGCCGCTGAGCGAGCTTTCGCCGTCGAATCCACGCACCGTGTAGCGGCCACCAATCGCAAAGCGATCCTGTGGCGACAACGGCGTGCGGTTCCACTGTGCGCGCCATGCAGCGGTGTAGCGCAGGCGCTGCTTGCCCAGCTGGAACGGCACGCTGAACTGTGCGTCAGCGGTGATCACCCTCATCCGCGACGTGCCTTCCAACGGCAGGGTCGGATCCCACGCCTGCGCCATCTCTTCGGGCGAACGCAGTGCATGGAAGGCGCCGGTACCGCGGCGGTAGGCCAGCGTGGCATCGAGTGTGGCCGCACCGATGAACTGCTTGTGGGTCAGGCCAAGCTCCCATCCCGACGTGCGGCGGCGCTGCACCTCGATCTCGGTATCGTCGATGTAGTTCTTCGACGTGCGCTGCCAACCGCGGCCGTAGATGCCCAGCTTGGTCTTGGCGTTGCGCAGCAGCAGGCGATCCACCCGTGCCTCGGCGTTGCCGCTACGGCCGCTGTAGTCATAGCTTTCGTAGGCCCCGACCACGGTCTGGCGGTAGTCGTAGGCACTGGCCGTGGCGCCGAACAGCCAGTAGCCGTAGGGCACGTCGTAGTGCGCGGTCCAGCTGTTGGTGTCCTTGCCTTGGCCGTTGAACACGCCGCGCCCGGCACTGACGTAGAACAGCTCGTTCAGGCCCATCGGATTGTCCAGCGACAGCGTGGCGTTGGCCTGCAGTTTGCCGGTACCCCGGCTGCCGGTGTCATCCAAGGTGACGCTGGCACGCACCGGCGAACGCTGCTTCCAGTCGATCTGCAGGTCGCTCTGCCCGGGTGCGGCACGTTCGCCATCAGCGGGTGCGATCTTGATGTCGGCGCTGACGGTGGGCACGCGCTGCAGGTTTTCCAGGCCCTGCTCGATGTCACGCAGGTTCAGCAGGTTGCCGCTGCGGATCGGCAGCGCATTGGCGATGGCCGGGTGCCGCGCGTCCGCCTCGGAGAACACCGCGTCGCGGAATCGCCCCGGTACCACCGACAGCGTCAGCGTGCCCGTATTGAGATCCTGCGGTGCCGACAGCACACGGGTGGTGACATAGCCACGCGCGATGATCGCGTTCTGCACCCGCTTCATCACTACATTGATGCCTTCAGTGCCCAGGCAACGGCCGCTGGCGGGATCTTCGCGCGGATCGGCTGCCGCCAATGCCCACTGGAAGCCCTTGGCGCCCTCGCCTTCCAGCACGATGCGGTCGATGCGCACGCAGGGCTGCTCCTGCGCCGGCAGGCGCTCACCCTTTTCACCCTGGCTGTTCTCAAGGCGCACATCGGGCCGGCTTTCCTGCTGCTCGCGCAGTGCGCGTTCGCGCTCCTGCTGGCGCAACAGTTCCTGTGCACCCGGGTCACCCACCTGCTGGGCAGCAACACCGAAGGCCATGGCCAGAAGCACCAACCCTCCACCACCGCGGCGCGCACAGCGCGCAGACTTCTTCCTTGCTTGCACAATCAATTCCAGGTTTTGATGCCACGCGTCGGTGGCCCTGCTCCCGGAAGGGGGAAGAGCCAACCCGATGGCTTGAATCGAGGTTCGCCGGGGATATGCAACGGCATGCCACCGCGCCCGACGCGAAGTGGCGCATAGGCTATCGGCTGCCTGGAGGATTTCTATAGGGAAATTTTCAAAAGCCCACGACTACGGGAAAGCGCACCGCAGACAGACGTTGTGAGTATGCGTGGGCGCGCGCCACGTCGCAAAGCAACAGCGTTCAGCACGACGTCTTCCGCCGGCCCACGCTACAGTCGGTGCATGACCGTATTCCTGCAGATCGAAGGCGCCGCCATCGTTGACATCCCCAGCCTCTATGCGGAGATCAACCGCGTTTTCATGGCCGGCGAAGACTGGCAGCTCGGACCCAGCCTCGATGCGCTGGACGATCTGCTGTACGGCGGCCATGGCGCGCTGGCCGGGCACGGAACCGCCACGGTGGTCTGGCGCAACATCGAGCGCAGCCGCGAGGCACTGGGACTGGAGACCACACGTGCGTGGCTCGAGGACAAGCTGCGGCAACCGGGTACGTTCAATGCCGAAACCATCGGCCGCCAGCTGGACGCCCTGCAACGCGGCGAGGGGCAGACCTATTTCCAGATCGTGATGGATATCTTCGCCAGCCACCCGAATATCAATCTGCTACAAGACTGAGGCCGTCAGGCCTGTTGCCACTCCACATCAGGGGACATGGCAACAGGTGCCACAAGCACAGCAGGAACTTGCCCCGCAGCATTTGAGCGACTGACCGCTGCCATCCTGACACTTCGCGCCACAGCAACCGCTGTTGCGCACAGATGCTGCCGTCGTGGCGATCGCACACGCCTTCAACACGCCATCCGGCTCCAGAGCCGCCGTCTCCATTGAATAGTCAAGTACCTGAACGTCGGTCGGACCCGCATCCGGTTCCTGCTTGTGAAGCCCCAACGGTCGCCCGCTTCGCGCTGCCGCCTGCACCATTATCGGAGAAATCGTCAGTGCACCCTCCTGCAACAACGTACCGCTGAACTGTTCTCCCTCCCACAGACTCCACTGCAGGTCTGCGGCCGCTTCACCGACAAAGGCCAATGCTTGGGCAACATCGAGCACCAACGTGTAGCGCCGGCCGTGCTTCTCCTCCAGCGTGAGGATCGCCGTGCGTCCTTCCTGCACGCTTACCCGCGGCGAGAACACGGGGTTCGCGTGGTGCAGCACCCGCAGAGTGAGGTGGTGCAGGTCCTTTGGTCCGGATACCTCTGCCGCCAGGGACGGGGCCGCAGCACTGATCAGGGACATCGCAAGCAACATACCAAACAGCGTACGAAGGAACATGCAGGAACTCCGTTGACCGCCCGATTGCGGCCGTCAACTCTCCACCTGCGATTCAAACGCAAGTTGTGACCCACACAGCACATTCATCAAGCTCCCGCGACGGCGCGCCCACAGCGACCATTTCATACGTGATCGCCGCTATCCTGCGGCATCCATGCAGCCACTGTCCGCCACGGCCGCCACCGCCGCTGCTTGTCTGCGACATCTCCCAGGCCACCAACGAAAGCGCCCCTTCCCCCCGACCAGTTACCATGGACGACCCTGTACCCGCTCCGCCCCCGCTGCCTTCCGGCGCGAGCGGACGCCCCTGATCCACGAGTCCCATGTCCAAAGACAAGTCCGCCGAACACACCCCGCTGATGAAGCAAAACGACTAAAGGACGATCTTAGGCGCCGAAAGCCCTGTGCAGCAAGGATCTTCGACATCCCCTACGAGTTACGTGCTCTATCGCAACATTGCCGCAACATAAACTGCGACGGCCACCTTGACCGATAGCGGCGCACCCGGTGCTCAGAACGGGGGAACCACACTATCGTGGAGCCTCCTCAATTGACCCTGTCAAGTTGCCGACGATTCCCAATTGGGTAACAACAGGCTCCCAGACAACCCCTCGCAATCCGGCACGAACACGCCGCAACTAGGTGCGACAAGTACCTCTTGGGACCAACCGTCCGCACACTACGTCGCGACAGCGGGCAAGAACTGGTAATTTTGGCCGGTTGGACCGAGCCAAATGTCTGTGCTCAAGTATAGTCTTAAGCGGCCGCTAACGATTTTGCCACGATCTGTCAGCGGAGGAGCCGCCGGATGCCAGTTCAGCTCGTTGAAATCCGCCGCTGGCGTCCGGTCTGCGTGAGTGGCAAAGCACCCACGAACCCTCATCTGATCCACTCGTTAAGTGAGATCGCGACATATGGATGGAGTCGCTGATGTACCAATCGAACGTCGGTCTGTTTGATGGAGGTAGCTGGGAACGGCTCTGCCAGTCCGTCTTCAAGATGCGATTTGCTGCCGATGGCTATCAGCCCATCCCCCCCAGTCCAGGCGACTTCGGTCTAGAGGGCTTCTGCAAGCTCAGCGGGATGGCGTTCCAATGCTATTGCCCAGAGAAAAACTATAGCCAGAAAGACCTGCATCGACATCAAGTAAACAAGATAACAACGGACCTGAAGAAGCTGCGCGACTATGAAGATCAGTTGCTGCGGCGAGTGGGAACCACGAAGATCACGCGTTGGTGCTTCGTTACCCCAGATATCGCGCACAACGATCTTTTGGAGCACGCCGAGAAGAAGCAAGAAGAAGCCAAGGCGTGGAATCTTTCACTTCTTCATAAGGACTTCAAGGTCCTCTTGCACGATGCCGATTTCTACAAAGTTGAAATACAAGCCCTGAATCACGCTCAAGGCCTTCCGCTGATGCTTGGCAGCCAGAATCCTTCGTTGCCGGCTTCCACTGCCCCTCAAGAAGTGTACGACGACAACATCCTAAGGAAGTCGAAGGCGCGGCTCAGCCTGAAGTCACACATCCCCTCGTACGCACAGAATGTGCAAGCACTGAGCAGCATTACAACCCGTGACTTCCTCGAGGCGGACCAGTTCTATCGCAAACTTGCGCATGATGCACCCAACGTCTATCACCGCGTCGCAGGCCTAATTGAGGAGTACTCCTATCGAGTTGCTGAGGAATCACTTACCTGGATGGGAACTCCTGAAGAGCTTACAGGCAAGGTTCGCGAGGAGCTTTACCAATATTTGATTTCCCTCGGCAATGAAATTGGCACCACAAATGCCCAAACGCTCGCCAGGGTGACGGTCGCCAGGTGGCTGGCGGTATGTACACTCGACTACACCGGGTGATCTGATGATGTCACGATTGAAATTCGAACCGAGACCCGTGCCGGTGCTTCCTGAACACCGTCCACTCTACAAGATCAGCCAAATACTACTCACACTTCTTCTCGCTTCCCGCGCTAGTCGATCCAGCCTTCAGCGTCTACATCTGTTCAATTGGGCCCTGAAGTCTCCTGAAAGATGCGAGTTACTCCGCCGTGCATCAATTACGAAGCGACTGGAACTGATGACGTGGGGCTTCGACCCCATGCTTGCCAATGCCATCAACTATGCTGTTGCTTCGGATCTTTTGGTGCAAGTGGACACCGGATACGAACTAACAACAGAAGGACATATTTTTGCAACTCACATCACAAAAGACGACGAACTTTTTGGCGAAGAAAAGTCTCTGTTCAAGGTGATTGGAAAGAGCATCACTGAGAAAATGGTTGAGGCAGCATCCAAGGAATGGGGCATTTGATGATCATCAGAGCTTTGAAGCTACACCTAGCCACGGCCCAAGGGCCATTTGGCTTTGAACTACACTTTTCTCGCCACTTGACGATCATCAAAGGCAAGAATTCAAGCGGAAAGAGCACTCTTTTCAACTCCATGCTCTATGGCTTGGGCATGGAGGAGCTGGTTGGCGCCAAAAGCGCCAAAGCACTTACCTACTCTGTCCGAACGCACTTCGACTACGACGGCGCTCCTGTTGAAATCCAATCATCCGAAGTCCTGGTCGAAGTAGAAAACAGGGACGCCGAGGTCGTGACGCTGCGGCGCGCAATTCAAGACCCGGCACGCAGCGATAAGCTCATTGAGATCAGCAACTCCGCCACCCTGACGGAAAGCTCGACCTTTAGAGCAGACCACTTCACGTACATCCATGATCCCGGAAGCGCAAGTGAACGTGAGGGATTCTTCTTCTATCTTGAGCGCTTCCTTGGACTGCATCTGCCGAAGGTCGGAAACACCAGCGGCAGCCAGTCTAAACTCTACCTACAGACTATTTTCGCCGCCCATGCCGTCGAGCAGAAGCGAGGCTGGACCGACTATATTGCCGCCATCCCCTTCTATGGCATTCGGGAGGCGCGAACTCGTGTCGCTGAATACATCCTAGGGCTGGATGTCTTCGAGACGATTGCCAAAAGGAACCAACTAAACGCTGAATCCTCAAGCATTGACTTGGATTGGAAGCAACATGCCGATGCGCTTCGTAGAGAATCTGCAAGCCATGGCTTCAGCGTTTCTGGGCTGCCAGCAGCAGTCCTGACGCCTTTCTCTCCTCAGGCAGTCTCAATCACGCGCCCGGCCAACCAAGGCACTTTAGATCTCACCAGCTATATCGGACTACTGCACGAAGAGCACAGTAATTGCTCGAACGACCCAGACGGTGAAGAGAGCCCCAGCACCAAGACTTTAAGGCAACGACTTGGCACGGCTGAGCACAGCCTCCAGCGCGTGGCTGCACTGTACGAGCGGACCTCAAGTCACCTAGAGACCCTCAAGGCATCCCGCGCAGAGTTAATACTCCTACTCCGTGAGGCCGAGGGCGATCTAGCTCGCAATCGAGCTGCCGAGAAGTTGAGGACGCTGGGGGCACAACAGGACTTCGCATTGGCTGCTGGAAATTGCCCAGTCTGCCACCAGCAAGTGGAAGACTCTTTGGTCATTGACCGTCACCAGGGCAATCAGATGAGCCTTGAGACCAACATTGCTCACCTGGAGAGTCAGAAGCGAATGCTGGATAGACAAATTGCAGCAGCCGACGAGGCCATCGCTGCAACTGAAGCGAGCGTTGCAGGAGCAGCGGCAGACTTGGACAAAGCCAGGGATCACGCCACCGCTCTGAGGGCAGATTTGGGGGCGAGCGCGCAAGAGGCCAAGTCCTCACTGCGGCGCAGCATCAAACTGGAGCTAGAAATCGCGCGGCTGGAGGCCTTCGAGGCGTCTTCGAAGGGCCAAGTCTCCGAGCTCTACATGATATCCGAGCGCCTAGCGGCCAATCGCGCAGCACGAGCTGCGCTTCCTCGATTCCTCTATAGCGATAGCGACAAGGAGCGAATCAGACTATTCGAGAAGAATTTCCGTGCCAATGCAACCGCATTTGACTACGACAGCGTCGCTGACGCCTCTGACATCAAGATCAGCGATGAAAATCTGATTCCCTCCTTGCGATCCATCGAATTGCGAGAGCATCATCGAGCGCCTCAACCTGTCGTCAATGACCGCCGCGGAACATCGGACATCCGAGCAGATTCGAGCGCGAGCGACTTCGTTCGCTTGATCTGGTCTTATCTGCTTGGACTCTATCAAACCTCGGCAATGGCTTCTCCTCCCGGAAATCACTTGGGTGTGCTCTTGTTTGATGAGCCAGGCCAACACTCCATGAGTCAGCTCAGCCAGCGCGCGCTCTTCCGCGAATTGGCTGCACAGCCGAAGCTTCAGAGCATCGTCGCTGCGTCTTTTGACGATTCTCCCGACGTGTTTGAATTCGTCACCGATGGACTGAATTTCAAGCTGATCTCTTGGGACGGCAAGTTGATCCGGCCTATGCCGGCCTCCGACGACCAGGTGCTTGGCAACTGATTCGCTTGGGAAGCCAACTGATGTTGGCGCCCATGTCCACTGGCTGGATGGCTGCGCGACTGAAAGGACCTGAGCACGCCTATGGGCGTTTCAGCGAATTGGAAGCCCCAAGTTCGCGGACACAACCAAGTTCGACTTCTGTGAAAGAGGGCGCAAATTTCTGGGTTGCCAAGTGAGGCGATGGTGCTTTGATGAGCGCACCACCTCGGCTCAAAGGAGCTCAACCATGTTCTCTCACCCGCAATTCCAAGTCGCCAGCCAACTGCTTATCGGGCTCATGTTCCAAGGTCCCTCTCGTCAACTCGGCGACCGCGTCGAAGACGTGAGGCATGCCTTGGAGGTGTCTGCTGAATTGATCCGACAGTGGGAGGAGGACCAGCCACGGCGTGGCAAGTTCACACCCCCAACGCCGGTGCCCCAGACGCGCACACGTGAAGCCGTGGTGGATCGCACGTTCATCCCGACAGACGAATGGCGGCGGAGCCGCGCCAAGAAGAGCACGTCACCTTCAGTGTCGCGGAACTCGGGGCCTTCTATCCATTGAAGGATGCCACCTGAAACGAGAGGAGCCCCGCCAGGCGGGGCTCGTTGCTTTAGTGCAACCGGGGGCGCCGTGGAATGGCGGATGGCTGGGACGCGTCCGACGTGACGGGCCACTCCTGGAAGTCCGACTGCGCCTCCCGGGTTGGCTCGGCTCGAACAGAGCAACGTTCCAAGACAGCCACGCTCGCGGCCTCCAAG
>CBFGOU010000106.1:0-11002 GCA_965650445.1 uncultured Oxalobacteraceae bacterium
GACCTTCGGGTTATGAGCCCGACGAGCTGCCAGACTGCTCCACCCCGCGTCTGATACGATCATTATACGGCGCTTTCCGAATTTAGGCAATGTTAATGCAATGCATCTGAACGATAGCTGCACCAATATCAGCCGCGCGCCGGATTTGGCCGCATTCCTGATGCGGCACAGGCCAGGAAAATGGGTGTAAAGTAAGCGGAAAACCATTTTCCTGACTCTTTATGAAATTCTGCTCCGAGTGTGCCCACCCTGTCGCCCTGATCGTACCTGAAGGCGATAACCGGCCACGCTATGTCTGCTCGCAATGCGATGCCATCCATTATCAAAATCCCAAGCTGGTGGTCGGCTCCATTCCCGTCTGGGAACAAGATGGCGACCTGAAAGTGTTGCTGTGCAAGCGAGCGATCGAACCGCGCCATGGCTACTGGACCTTGCCGGCGGGCTTCATGGAAAACGCCGAGACCACGGCCGAAGCCGCGGTCCGGGAAACCGAAGAGGAAGCCGGCGCCAACATCGAAATCGGTAATTTGTTCACCTTGCTGAACGTGGCCCAGGTGCACCAGGTCCATCTGTTCTACCTGGCCCGCCTGCGCGACCTGGCGTTCGCACCCGGCATCGAAAGCCTGGACGTGCGCCTGTTCGCCGAACACGAAATCCCGTGGGACGACCTGGCCTTCCCGACCATCCGCACAACGCTGGAACTGTTCTTCGCCGATCGCGTCAAAATCAGGGAACAAGGCGGAGACTTCCGTTTCCATAGCCACGACATCGTGCGCCCGATGCGCATTGAAAGCGATCCCCACTAACCCATGATTCCCTGGCTCGAGTCCCACTCTCCGTTTCCTGACGTGTCCGAGGCGCTGACGATGGACGCGCCGGGGCTGCTGGCCGCCGGCGCCGACCTGTCGCCGCAGCGCCTGCTGGCCGCTTACAAGCGCGGCATCTTTCCCTGGTTTTCCGAAGGCCAGCCCATCCTCTGGTGGAGCACCGATCCGCGCATGGTGCTGCAAACGGGCGACTTCAAGATCAGCGACAGCCTGCGCAAGACCTTGCGCAAGGTCGAGCGCAGCATGGAAGAAGGCGGGCGCTGGCAGGTGCGCTTCGACAGCGCCTTCGAGTCCGTCATGCGCGCCTGCGCCGCCCCGCGCAAGGATGGCCCGGGCACCTGGATTTCCGAAGACATCATCAACGGCTACACCGGCCTGTACGCCCTCGGCCATGCGCACTCGTCCGAGGTGTGGCTGGACGGCCAACTGGTCGGCGGCGCCTATGGCGTGTGCATCGGCCGCATGTTTTACGGCGAATCGATGTTCGCCCGCGTTACCGATGCCTCCAAGATCGCCCTGGCCTATCTGGTGGGATTTCTGCGCAGCCATGGGGTGGAGATGGTCGATTGCCAGCAGGAGACCGCGCACCTGGGCTCGCTGGGAGCGGCGCCGATTCCGCGTGCCGCCTTTCTCCAGCACGTCGGCCAGGCAATCGAGCAGCCGCCCATACTCGAGTGGACGCCCGGCGCGCCCTTGCGCACCCTGCGCTGAAAAGCACCAAGTTTCGCTACAATGGGTTAAACGGATCGAAGCACCTCGCCGCATTGAAGGTACGCATGACGCACTTAAATGACCTGCCCTTCTCGACGCTGCAGTTCTACACGACAGCGCCCTACCCGTGCAGCTATCTGGACGCGCGCCAAGCCCGGTCGCAGGTCGCCACGCCGTCCCACCTGATCAATGCCGACGTGTATTCCGAGCTGGTCAAAAACGGCTTCCGGCGCAGCGGCATTTTCACCTACCGGCCCTATTGCGAAGGCTGCCGCGCCTGCATTCCAGTGCGCGTGCGCACCGCCGATTTCACCCCCAGCCGCAACCAGCGCCGCGCCTGGAAACGCCATGAGGATCTCATTGCCGCGGTCGCCAACCTGAGCTTTTCCGACGAACATTACGCGCTCTACCTGCGCTACCAGACCACCCGCCACCTGGGCGGCGGCATGGACCAGGACAGCCGCGACCAGTACGCCCAGTTCCTGCTGCAAAGCCGGGTCAACACCCGCCTGGTCGAATTCCGCGAGCCCGACGGCACCCTGCGCATGATCTCGATCATCGACGTGCTCTCCGACGGCCTGTCCTCGGTCTACACCTTCTTCGATCCCGACGTTCCCGGCGCCTCCTTCGGCACCTACAACGTCATGTGGCAGATCGCCCAGGCCGCCGAACTCAAGCTGCCTTACGTCTACCTGGGCTACTGGATCGAGCAGAGTCCCAAGATGGCATACAAGATCAATTTCCGGCCGCTGGAAGCGCGCATCGATGGCGTGTGGGACGTCCTGGACAAGTAGTTCTGCCGTGCGGCAATTGCCCGGCACAGGTAAAATGCGGCCACCTGCCTTTTCCTGAGCATCTTATGTCCCAAAAACTGCTGTACGCCTTAGGCCGCCCGCTGCTGTTTTCGCTCGATCCCGAAGCCGCCCACAATCTCACCTTGCCGGCCCTGCGCAGCGCCGCCGCGCTCGGTCTGACCTCGCTGTGCGCCAAGCCGGCAGCGGACCCGCGCACTGTCATGGGCTTGCGCTTCCCGAATCCGGTGGGCCTGGCGGCGGGCCTGGACAAGGACGGCGCCTACATCGACGGCCTGGCCTCGCTCGGCTTCGGCTTCATCGAAGTCGGTACCGTGACGCCGCTGGCCCAGGCCGGCAATCCCAAGCCGCGGATTTTCCGCTTGCCGGCCGCGCAGGCGGTCATTAACCGCATGGGCTTTAACAATGGCGGTGTCGATGCGTTCGTGCGCAATGTGCAGGCATCGCGCTTTTACCAGGAACAGCGCGGCGTGCTGGGGCTGAACATCGGCAAGAATGCCGTCACCCCGATCGAGAAGGCGGTCGACGATTATCTGATCTGCCTGGAAAAGGTCTACCCTTACGCCAGCTACGTCACCGTCAACATCTCGTCGCCCAACACCAAGAACCTGCGCCAGCTGCAGGGTGGTTCCGAACTCGACGCGCTGCTGTCGACCCTGAAAGCGGCACAGCTGCGCCTGGCCGACCAGCACAAGCGCTACGTACCGCTGGCGCTCAAGATCGCACCGGACATCGACGGCGACCAAATTAAGGAAATCGCGGCAGCCCTGCTGCGGCACAAGATCGATGGCGTCATCGCCACCAATACCACGCTCACCCGCAGCAGGGTCGATCGTCTCAAGCATGGCCAGGAAGCGGGCGGGCTCTCAGGCAAGCCGGTGTTCGACCTGTCCAATATCGTGATCCGCGCCCTGAAGGCCGAACTGGGCGAGGCCATCCCCATCATCGGCGTGGGCGGCATCCTGTCGGGCGAGGACGCGGTCGAGAAAATGCGCGCCGGCGCCGCGCTGGTGCAGCTTTACAGCGGTCTGATTTACCGCGGCCCGGCGCTAATCAACGAGTGCGCCAAGGCCGTCAAGGCGTAGGTTATTGGCAGTCGGCGATGATGGCGCGCTCGATCTCGGCGCGCGTCAATTCGGGAGCGAACTGGCCGATGAAGTGATACGCGTAGCCGCGCAGATAGGCGCCGCGGCGCACCGCCAGCCGCGTCACATTGGGCGCGAACAGGTGCGACGCTTCCACCGCGCGCAAGCCTTTATCGCGCCCATGATCAAACGCCATCGAGGCCACCAGCCCCACCCCCAGTCCGAGCGACACATACTGCTTGATCACGTCCGAATCCATGGCCGTGAGCACGATGTCCGGCTTTACGCCGGCCTGCGCGAAGGCCGCATCGATATGCCCGCGCCCGGTAAAGCCGACGTCATAGGTGATCAAGGGCCACTCGGCCAGGTCTTCGAGCCGGATGCTGCCCTTGGCCAGCAGGCCATGCCCTTCCGGCACCACGATCAGGTGGCTCCAGCGATAGCAGGGGAACGAGGCCAGGTCGGGAAACTGCGACAGGCCTTCGGTCGCGATGCCGATGTCGGCCTTGCCCGACAACACCCACTCGGCGATATGCTCGGGCGCACTTTGCTGAAGCGCGATGCGCACGTTGGGAAAATCGCGCCGGAACGCCTGCACCACCTTGGGCAGCGCATAGCGCGCCTGCGTGTGGGTGGCGGCGATGCGCAGGGTGCCGCTGTCCTGGCCGGCGTACTCGATGCTGGCCTGCTGCAGGTTCTCCGCCTCGACCAGCAGGCGGTCGATGATCTTCAGGATGCCCTTGCCCGGATCGGTCAGGCCGGTCAGGCGCTTGCCGTTGCGCTCGAAGATGATCACCCCCAGCTCATCTTCCAGCTCGCGGATCTGGCGGCTCACGCCGGGCTGCGAGGTGAACAGCGCATGCGCCACCTCGGTCAGGTTGAAATTGCGGCGCGCCGCCTCGCGGATCGAGCGTAACTGCTGGAAATTCATATGGCGGCTCCCTGGTCGACAAACACCTGCATGCGGCGCGGCTTGACCACCAGGGTCTCGCCTTCCTTGAACTGCATCGCACGGAAATGCTCGTTGGGAATGACCGCTTCGATGGCATCGGCGTTGTCGGCGCGTTCCAGGTCCAGCTGCGCCAGCGGACCGATCGCATGGGCGCGGCGCAGCTTGACGACGATGCCTTGCGCGCCCGGCGTGTAGCGCTCGACCTCCAGATCGTGCGGCCGCACGTAGGCGATGCCGTCGCTGTTCTGCACGCCTGCGTGGTCGGGCACGTTGAAACTGGCCTCGCCGCTGGCCAGCACGCCTTCGTGCACGCGGCCATGGAACAGGTTGACGTTACCGAGGAAGCCATACACGAAGGGCGAGGCCGGATGGTTGTAGACCTGGTCCGGCGTGCCAAGCTGCTCGACCTGGCCCTTGTTCATCAGCACCACCTGATCGGCCACTTCCAGCGCTTCTTCCTGATCGTGCGTCACGAAAATACTGGTCACATGCAGATCGTCATGCAGGCGGCGCAGCCAGCGCCGCAATTCCTTGCGCACCTTGGCGTCGAGCGCGCCGAAGGGCTCGTCGAGCAGCAGCACGCGCGGTTCCACCGCCAGCGCGCGCGCCAGGGCGATACGCTGGCGCTGCCCGCCCGACAGTTGCGGCGGGTAGCGGTCGGCCAGCCAGTCCAGCTGCACCATGTCGAGCAATTCCTTGACCTTGGCACGGATCTGCTGCTCGGACGGGCGCTCGGCGCGCGGACGCACGCGCAAGCCAAAGGCGACGTTCTCGAACACCGTCATGTGCTTGAACAGCGCATAGTGCTGGAACACGAAGCCGACCTGGCGCTCGCGCACATGGCGGCGCGAGGCGTCTTCGCCGTCCAGGATCACGCGGCCCGCGTCGGGATGCTCCAGGCCGGCGATGATGCGCAGCAAAGTGGTCTTGCCGCAGCCGGAAGGACCCAGCAAAGCCGTCAGTTCGCCTTGCGGGAATTGCAGCGATACATCGTTGAGCGCCACGAACTCGCCGAAGCGCTTGTGAATGTTTTGTACTTGAATGGTCATGTCAGTGCTCCAGCTTGCGTGCGGCGTCGGCGACTTCATCGCTCTCGTGAAGGCGCCATTCGACAAAGGTTTTGATGGCCAGGGTGACCAGCGCCAGCAATGCCAGCAGCGAGGCCACCGCGAAAGCGGCTGCGAAGTTGTATTCGTTGTAGAGGATCTCGACCTGCAGCGGCATGGTGTTGGTCTCGCCACGGATATGGCCCGACACCACCGACACCGCGCCGAACTCCCCCATGGCGCGCGCATTGCACAGAATGACGCCGTACAGCAGGCCCCATTTAATGTTGGGCAGCGTCACCCGCCAGAAGGTGGCGAAGCCGGAGGCGCCCAGCACCAGCGCGGCTTCCTCTTCTTCGCTGCCCTGCGACTGCATCAGCGGAATCAGTTCGCGCGCCACGAACGGAAAGGTAATGAATACCGTCGCCAGCACGATGCCCGGCACCGCGAACAGAATCTTGACGTCGTGCTCGGCCAGCCAGGGACCGAACCAGCCCTGCGCGCCGAACAGCAGCACGTAGATCAGGCCCGAAATCACCGGCGAGACCGAGAACGGCAGATCGATCAGGGTCAGCAGCACGCTCTTGCCGCGGAACTCGAACTTGGCGATGGCCCAGGCCGCGCTCACCCCGAACACCAGATTGAGCGGCACCGACATGCCGGCCGCAATCAAGGTCAGCTTGATGGCCGAAATGGAATCGGGATCGGTAACCGCGGCAAAGTACACGTCCGCGCCCTTCTTGAACGCTTCGGCAAACACCGCCACCAGCGGCACGAACAGGAACAGGGTCAGGAAACCCAGGGCGATGGTGATGAGCAGGATGCGCACCCAGGCCGGCTCGAGCACGTTCGAGACCACCGGCAATTCGCCGCGCTTGAGCGGGGCCGCGGCCTTGTTCACGTCCTTCAACACGGCGCTCACTTGCGGCCTCCGCGCTGGCGCGACCAGCTTTGCAACAGATTAATCAGCAGCAGCAAGGCGAAGGACACCACCAGCATCACGACCGCGATCGCGGTGGCGCCGGCGTAGTCGTACTGTTCCAGCTTGGTGATGATGAACAGCGGCGTAATCTCGGACACCATGGGCATATTGCCGGCGATGAAAATCACCGACCCGTATTCCCCGGTGGCGCGTGCAAAAGCCAGCGCAAAGCCGGTCAGCAGCGCCGGGAAAATGCCGGGAAAAATCACCTTGATAAAAGTCTGCAGGGACGATGCGCCCAGGCTGGCGGCGGCTTCTTCCAGTTCGCGCTCGGCGTCCTCCAGCACCGGCTGCACGGTGCGCACCACGAACGGCAGGCCGATGAAGGTCATGGCCAGCACCACGCCCACCGGCGTGAACGCCACCTTGAAGCCCAGCGGTTCCAGAAAGCGGCCGATCCAGCCGTTTTGCGAATACAGCGCGGTCAGGGTAATGCCCGCCACTGCGGTCGGCAGCGCGAACGGCAGGTCGACCAGGGCGTCGATCAGGCGCCTGCCGGGAAACTTGTAGCGCACCAGCACCCAGGCGACGATGCCGCCAAAGATCACGTTGAGGAAAGCCGCCAGCAGCGAGGCCCCGAAGCTGAGCCGGTACGAGGCCATCACCCGGTCCGAGGTCACCGCGTTCCAGAACGCTTCCCAGGTCAGGGTGAAGGTCTTGAGGAAGACCGCCGACAGCGGGATCAGGACGATCAGCGCTAAATAGAAGATCGTGAAGCCGAGCGAGAGGCCGAAGCCGGGGATGACCCGGAACGGCGCCTTGTTGGCAGGAAATGAAGCCATAGCCCCTCTTATTACATTCATGTCTAAGGAAGCTACATTTTGCGCGAAAAATGCATTAGCGCAAACGAAGCTTTTCTTATTTCCTTAGACAGTAAATGTACTTAGGGGTCAGCAATACAGTTAGTAAATTAACTTTGCCGCGACTGCGGTCAGGGTCATGGCCAGCACGCCGCGCAGGATACGCTCAGGGATGGCACGGGCGAACCAGGAGCCGAGCGTAATCCCGGGAACCGAGCCCAGCAGCAGCATCGCCAGCAGCGGCCAGTTGATCGAACCCAGGTACCAGTGGCCGAAAGCGGCGATCGCGGTCAGCGGCACGGCGTAGGCGATGTCGGTCCCGGCCACTTCGGCCGAACTCATGCGTGGATACAGCATTACCAGCAGGGTCGCGCCGATGGCGCCGGCGCCGATCGAGGAAATGGTCACCAGGGTGCCCAGCATGGCGCCGCACACGATGGTGGCGGCGGCCAGGGGCTTGCCCTGCAGCTGGCGGTGGGGATGGGCGTTCAGCCAGGCCAGCATCTTGCCCTTGAACAGCAGCGCGGTCACGGTCAGCAGCACCGATCCGGCGATCGAATAGCGGATGATCTGGCCGATTTCCTTGCCCAGGGTGCCGAAATACTTAAGGGCGAAGGTCGACGCCACCGCCGCCGGCAAGGCGCCGATGCAGAGCAGCTTGACCACATCCCAGCGCACGGTGTCGCGGATGCGGTGGGTGAAGGTGCCGGCGGACTTGGTAATGGCGGCGAAGGCCAGGTCGGTGCCCACGGCCACCGATGGCGGCACGCCGAACAGCAAGGTCAGCAGCGGCGTCATCAGCGAACCGCCGCCGACGCCGGTCATGCCAACCAGCGTACCTACACAAAAACCGGAAATTACGTACGTTAATAACATGGAGAGTCCCCTTTTAGCGCAAGGGTAAAGGGACTCTGCCTTATTCCAAACAACGAAAAGCTTATTTGCTTATGCGCTGACGGTGAATCACTTGTTCGGCTGCGGGGTCAGGCGCAGGTAAGGGCGCGGCGCGGTATAGCCTTTCGGATACTTCTGCTGCAGCTGTTCCGGGTCCTGCACGGTCAGCGG
Organism: uncultured Oxalobacteraceae bacterium; assembly: GCA_965650445.1. GTDB lineage: Bacteria > Pseudomonadota > Gammaproteobacteria > Burkholderiales > Burkholderiaceae_D > Telluria_A. Next base: position 8,281 of record CBFGOU010000106.1, read on the forward strand.
GATGATGACGTCGTCGCCGTCTTTCCAGTTGCCCGGCGTGGCCACGGTGTAGCCGTCGGTCAGCTGCAGGGCGTCGATCACGCGCAGCACTTCGTCGAAATTGCGTCCGGTGCTCATCGGATAGGTCAGGATCAGGCGCACCTTCTTCTTGGGATCGATGATGAACAGCGAGCGCACCGTGGCGGTGGCCGACGCTTCCGGGTGGATCATGTCGTACAGGGCCGCCACTTTTTTATCGGCATCGGCGATGATGGGGAAACCCACCACGGTCTGCTGGGTTTCCTCGATGTCGGCGATCCAGCTGCGATGGCTTTCGGCCGGGTCCACGGACAGGGCGATGGCTTTCACATTGCGCTTGTCGAATTCCGGCTTGAGCTTGGCGGTCAGGCCCAGTTCGGTGGTGCATACGGGCGTGAAATCGGCCGGATGCGAGAACAGCACTACCCAGGAATCCCCCGCCCACTCATGGAATTTGATTGGGCCTTGCGAAGAATCCTGTTCGAAATCGGGCGCGGTATCGCCCAAACGTAAAGTCATGTTCTTCTCCAATAGATGTTGGGAATTGAAATCATGGCAAATAAGCCACGACAGTATTCTGCGCCAGTTTTGCCAGGCGGTGTAAATGGCGCTGGCCTTCCGGCCAGTCGCCCAGGCCGGACTCGGCGTTGATATGGCCCAGCGCGCCGGCTTCCACCAGCGTGGCGCCCCAGCGCCGGGCGAAACCTGCGGCCAGCGGCGCCGGCATCCAGGGGTCGTTGGTGCTGCTGATCAGGGTGGCGGGGCACGGCAGTTCATCGCCGGGCAATTGCGCGGCCACGCCGAAGCGGTCCGGATGGGCGGGCGCCACCAGCAGCGCGCCGGCCACATGCCCGGGATTGCGGGCAATGCTGGCCACGCTGGTCAGGCAGCCGAAGCTATGTGCCACCAGCAGGGCCGGCCGCGTATCGCTCTCGCGCAATTGATCCAGCCGCGCCGCCCAGGCATCGAGCCGGGGATGGTCCCAGTCGTCCTGTTCAACCCGTGCGAAGCCAGGATAGCGGGCCTGCCAGCGGGTTTGCCAATGGTCCGGACCGCTATTGTGCAGACCGGGAACGATGATCACGTGAAACGTGGATAACAGTGCCGCATCCATGGGCGTCCTCCTTTGCCCACAGCATACGGCGCGACGGCAGGGATGGAAACGAAGGCTTTCTTATTTGTATATGCGCGGCTAATAAAAACGATTGAACAGCACCACCAGCCACGACGCGCCCGCCACCAGCATCGACAGCATGACCGCCGCGCTGCCCAGGTCCTTGGCGCGTTTGGAGAGCGGGTGGCGCTCCAGCGAGACCCGGTCGACGATGGCTTCGATGGCGGAATTGATCAGCTCGACGATCAGCACGAACACCATCACCGCGATCAGAAACAGTTTCTGGAACGACGAGATCGGCAAACCCAGGGCAACGGCGCTGCCGATCACGAACATCAGCATCTCCTGACGGAATGCGTGCTCATGCTCCCACGCCGCCTTCAAGCCCGCGATCGAATAGCCGATGGCCTTATAGACCCGCTTGAGGCCGCTCTTGCTTTTGAATTCGCTGACAGACTGTTCCATGATTGTTTTCATTTCTGCATGAAAGACACATTATGCCCCGCCCGACCTGCGCTGTAAGCCATTTGCGTGAGCACGACAGGCAAATTACCAAAGATTTTCACATTGTGGTATAAAGTACTGAACTATACTGCACCGCACCAACCACATCATGAAAATCGAAACCATAGAAGCGCCCAAAACCTCGATCCAGGTGATTGAACGGATGGTGGCGCTGCTCGATGCGCTGGCCACCTATACCGACCCGGTCAGCCTGAAGGAATTGTCCAAAGTCTCGGGCCTGCACCCATCGACGGCGCACCGGATATTGAATGACATGGTCCTCACCCGCTTCGTCGACCGGGTCGAGCCGGGTACCTATCGGCTGGGCATGCGACTGCTGGAGCTGGGAAATGTCGTGAAGAGCCGTCTTTCCGTGCGGGAAGCGGCGGTGGACTTCATGCGTGCACTGCACAAGAAAACCCAGCAGACCGTCAATCTTTCCGTCCGCCAGGGCGACGAGATCGTCTACATCGACCGTGCCTTTTCGGAACGTTCTGGGATGCAAGTTGTGCGCGCCATCGGCGGGCGCGGCCCCTTGCACCTGACCTCGACCGGCAAACTGTTCCTGTCGGTGGACGAACCCAAGGCGATCCGCGCCTATGCCACCCGCACCGGCTTATCGGGGCACAACAAGAATTCGATTACCGACCTGGGCAAGCTCGAACGCGAACTGAGCCTGGTGCGCTCGCGCGGTTACGCGCGCGACAATGAGGAACTGGAACTGGGCGTGCGCTGCATGGCGGCAGGCATCCACGACGATTCGGGCAAATTGATTGCGGGTCTGTCGATTTCGGCACCGGCCGACCGTCTGCAGGACGAGTGGCTGGAAGATCTGGTCGTCACCGCGCGCCAGATTTCCGCCACCCTGGGCTACGCGGCGCCCAATCCCTGACGATTACGACATCCCGGCTGGCTTGAGTGCTTCCAGCCAGCGGCGCACCCGGCCGGCGTCGGCAGTCCGCGACTGTTTCCCCTTCGAATCGAGAAACACCATGATCACGGCGCGGCCCTGAATCATGGCCTGCATCACCAGGCACCGTCCGGCTTCATTGATGAAGCCTGTCTTCTGCAAGCCGATTTCCCAAT
>CBFGOU010000107.1:0-10901 GCA_965650445.1 uncultured Oxalobacteraceae bacterium
CGATCGAGATGGCCGGCGACAGGCCCTCGATCAGGTCCACGTCGGGCTTTTCCATCAGCTGCAGAAACTGGCGCGCGTAGGCCGACAGCGATTCCACGTAGCGGCGCTGGCCCTCCGCATACAGCGTGTCGAACGCCAGCGAGGACTTGCCCGAGCCGGACAGGCCGGTGATCACGATCAGCTTATTGCGCGGCAGATCGAGATTGATGTTCTTCAGGTTGTGCGTGCGTGCGCCGCGAATGCGGATCTGTTCCATGTGCTTGCCTTATATTTTCGCCAACGGGGTCAGCGCATCACTATAGCGGTGTTTGGATCGCGGCGTCGGCGCGTGCTCCAGCTGCTGAGCTCGTAAGCGCGAACGGAAGGTCTTGATATTGGTCAGAATTCCGCGAATTAAATACTGTATATAATACCAGTATTGGCTGGGCTAGCAAACCATGTCGAGTGCATAAGGGATCGTTCGCGGTTGGCGCGTGACTGGCTTATAATCGTCATTTACGGCCTATCACGACAATCGCACTGCGGAGCGCCGCCGCAGTTCAACAGGAGCATTACATGGCATCAGTCAATAAAGTCATCATCGTTGGCAACTTGGGGCGCGATCCGGAGATCCGCTACATGCCCAGCGGTGACGCTATCGCCAACATCGCCGTAGCGACTTCGTACAAATCGAAGGACCGCAACACCGGCGAACAAAAAGAGCTGACCGAATGGCATCGCATCTCGTTCTTTGGGCGTCTGGCCGAGATCGTCGGGCAGTACCTGAAGAAAGGCTCGTCGGTCTACGTCGAAGGCCGCCTGCAGACGCGCAAGTACACCGACAAGGATGGCGTGGAAAAGTACGCGACCGACATCATCGCGGAAAACATGCAGATGCTGGGTGGCCGTCAAGGCATGGGCGGCAACGACATGGATGACGGCGGCGGCTACGACGCCCCGCCAAGCCGTCCGGCCCCACGCCAGGCGCCACCACCGGCACCGGCCGCGCGTCCGGCACCGAAACCGGCGCCGAACTTCTCGGATATGGATGACGATATTCCGTTCTAGACAGTAGTTTTCAGTTCCGTAAACTAAAGCCCACTTCCTCTATGAGGAGATTTACGCCCCGGTTACTCTCTGAGTTTGCGGGGGTTTTTACTTCTACTTCAGGTTAATTGCCACCAGGGCTTCCGGATTCTGGATATACAGGACGCCGTTGCGGCTGATAGCAAGATGGCCGGGAGCGGGATAGCTCCACACGACTTGATGGCTGCGCAGGTCGACTGCATACGTATTTTTATTGCTGCTGACGATAAGCAGGTTCTTGGTCACGACCGGCGCGCCATAGAATGCCGTTTCGCCGCTAAGGGGCGGCGTCCACGACCACAGAAGCTTGCCGTCCGCTTCCGCACGCGCTTCGAGCCGAGTCGGGTTGGCATTGGGTGCATACAGCACTCCGTCCGCGTAGGCCGGGGTCACGGTATAAACACCCGGGATACGCCAGTCGACGAATCCCTTGATGGTATCGAAGCGGGTCAAGCTGTTGCCGATCCCACCGCCGTTGAGATAACCGTTGGCGTAAGCCGCGGCATACACGCCACCGTTCGCGCCGATCACAGCGGAGCCGCCGACCTGGTACACATAGTTGGTGAAACCGCTGTCCTTGATCGTGGCCAGCACGGCACCTGTCTTCGGCTCGAACATCGTCAGCGCGTCGCCGGTGTAGGCATACACAGCCCTGGCGTCGGCTGCGGGCGACCACATCGATGTCTGGGACAGCGCACCAACGAAAAGCCGGTCGCCGGACGTATTGAAGGCGTACAGGCCGCCGTAGCTGCCCGCATTCGTGTAAACCGCGTCGCCGGCTACCACTGGCGACAGGTAGTTTTCCCATTGCGAACCCATTTGCGCCTTGAAACGCACATTGCCGTTCGCGGCATCGAAGGCGAACATATAAGTCGACTGCTGTTGCCCAGCCGCCATGTAGACGACGCCGCCATCAACGGCGGGCGGATTGACGGAAGGGTAAGTCAATCCGCTGACGTCGTAATGCCACACTTCATTGCCGTCCAGCTCTTTATAGGCGGTGAGCTTGTTCGACCCGCTCGCATAGAACAGGCCGTTGGCGGTGACCAGGGGCGACAAGCTGGTGCTATAGCCCGTACCGCTGGTATTGAGCGCGCCGCGCTTCCAGCGCAACAGCATTTGGTCGGCCTTCACCTCGACGGGAACATAGCCGGTATGGGCATTATTGCCTTGGAACGTGGACCAATCTGAAACGCCGCTCCATGGCGACAATCCCGTGAGTTTGTCGCCTGGCCAAGCGCTGTTGCTGGTCAGTACCGTCAGATCGTAAGGAACGCTGAGGGTCGGCACGTTCAGCGGAACGCCGCAGGCCTGGTCGCTGCACAACTTGATCGTGACGTTGCCCGTGTAATGCCCCCCAGGCATCGTGCTGATTGTATCCAATGCGAAGGTGTAGCTCCCGGCGCCATTGCTGGTGACTTTTACGGGCAATTGCAGGACGCCGGCGCTATCGCTGGCGCTCGCATACACCGTCGCCGCCGACGTGAAGTTGGACGTCTGCGCGATGATCTCGATATTGATGCTGGTGCCATTGGCGATGACCCGCGACACTGTGCCCGATTGCGCAGCGATCGCCGGCTGCGCGGCGGGCGCCGAAGAATCCGAGCCGCCACCGCACCCGCTTAAAGCAGCTCCAGCCAACAAATATCCAGCACATATACGACGCATCATCACTGCCTCCCAAGCACGCAAACCAGGAAGTGTATGCCAATTCGGAAACAGTGACTATATATAAATTTTCCCTGTGGTAATGCGGTGCGTTTCCACCACATCATGTAGAAACACCACGGATCGCTCCGTCGACTTAACAGGTAAGGCGCAATCCTGGCGTTGAGCTCGGGCGAGCGCTCGAAATTGCCGCCGATGGCGCTCAGCTCGACCCAGCCTCGCCGCGCACCGCCGCCTCGATCTGCGCGACGTCGATCTTGCGCATCTTCATCATCGCTTCGAACGCACGCTTGGCGACATCGCCGCCCTGGGACATCGCCTCGGTCAGGACACGCGGCGTGATCTGCCACGACAGGCCCCATTTGTCTTTGCACCAGCCGCATGCGCTCTCCGCGCCGCCGTTGTCGATGATCGCGCTCCAATAGCGGTCGGTTTCGGCCTGGTCATCCGTGGCGATCTGAAACGAGAAGGCCTCGCTGTGCTTGAAGGTATTCCCACCATTGAGGCCAAGGCAGGGAATGCCGCATACGGTGAACTCGACTGTTAGAACGGTACCAGCCTTGCCACCAGGAAAATCAGACGGTGCGCGGTGAATCGCGCCGACTGTGCTGTCGGGAAAAGTGCGGGCGTAAAAGTGCGCGGCCTCTTCCGCGTCATGGTCATACCACAGGCAGATGATGTTCTTATTCATCGTTACTCTCCTCAGTGTATAGGCTGCCCCCGCTTGACCCTCAGCTAGCGGCGCGGAGCGGCAAGGTCGACGGCCGGAGTGGCTATTTTTGCATTATTTGGAGCTGGTGAGCGTCTGCACGCGAAATTATCTGCGGCTCCTGCCGATGTCGCTACTAACAATAGAGCCAGAATTCGTACAAGAATCACGGTGCTTGTAGCAATCGCAGCACTTCCAATATCGGGATGTTGCTAACTGGACGTATCATTTTTCTCTTAAACAACATAGGCCCTCAGGAGAAATATGAAACACCTGCCCGGACGCGCCTGCGCGTCTTCCTTTCTTTTCGCGCTCAGCTTGGCCGGATGCGGCGGTGGCAGTAGCAGCGCGGCCGCCGTCAACGCGCCGCCATCCGGTGGCAGCCCGACTGTCGCCACCCCACCGGCGGCGGGCACGCCATCGGTCGACACCAGCGGCATGCGCGACATGACGAGCCTCGAGTTGGCAAAACAAATGTCGCCCGGCTGGAATCTTGGCAACACGCTCGAAGCGATGCCAAGCGAAACCGCGTGGGGCAACGCCGCGACCACCCAGGAGTTGATGAACGCCGTCAAAGCGGCAGGTTTCAAGTCGGTGCGGATACCAGTGTCATGGAGCCAGTACGCAGACGCCAACTACAACATCAGCGCGGCGTGGATGGCGCGCGTCAAGCAGGTGGTCGACTATGCGCGTAATGCCGGTCTGTATGTGATGATCAATATCCACTGGGATGGCGGATGGATGCAGCCGAGTTATGCCCAGCAAACCGCCGTGAACGCGCGCATCGACAAATTCTGGACGCAGATTGCCACGGCCTTCAAAGGCTACGACGACTATCTATTGTTTGCGGGCACCAACGAAGTGGCCATGGAAGGCGTGTACAGCGCGCCGACCGTGGAAAACTGCGCGGTGCAGAATAGTTTCAACAAAACGTTCGTGAACACGGTGCGTGCCACCGGTGGCAACAATGCCAAGCGCCACCTCGTTGTGCAGGGCTACATCACCAACATCGACTACACGCTGTCCTGCAATGCGACCCTTCCGGCCGACACCATCGCCAGCCGCTTGATGATGGAAGTGCACTACTACGACCCGTTCAATTTCACGCTCAACAACGACAGCAAAATCTGGCAGTGGGGCAAGATTGCGACGGATCCAGCGGCAACCGAAACCTGGGCGAACGAGTCCTACACCGATGCCCAGTTCCAGAAGTTGAAAACGGCGTTTATCGATCAAGGCGTGCCGGTGATCATGGGCGAGTATTCGGCCAGCCTGCGCACCGAATACGATCCGGGCGGCACGTATCGGAAATACTGGGACGAGTGCATCACCAGATCGGCATACCAGCATGGCGTGGTCCCCGTGTACTGGGATAGCGGCGTCACCACCACCCACGCATCGGGACTGTTCAATCGGGCCACCGGAGCGCAGGTCTATCCCGACGTGATCAGCGCAATCGTCAACGCCAGCAAATAAGCAAGCCGGAACGGGCTCCATTGCCGGAGCCCGTCACCCATCAGCTTTGAATGGCGCGATACTGGAAGCGGCTGACGCGCACCGATCCTTCGCCGGCGCAGTAAATCCCCACTTTCAGGCTGAGGAAGCCGCCGAACACATTATGGTGGATACCGGATACTTCCATGCGCAAGCCGTGCAAAGCCCAGCTTGCGCCGTCGTCGCGCGAATACCAGTAGGTCACCACATTGTTGTCGTTGCGCATGCGGATGCGCATGCGCGACGTCGATGATTTCGTGCGCATCCAGCCCTGTTCCTCGGCCGAGGCAAACGTCTTGATATCGGCATTGTCAAAGCCGACGCCCACGAATGCCTTGTAGTTGTAAAACAGGAGCAGCCCCGCTTCCGCCTTGCCGGTCAGCTCCAGCGTCACCTCCACCTCGTAAGAACGGTCGCCGACCGGACAGGTAAGAGGAGAGCTGTCCGCCGGCGAGCGGCCATTTGCATTCAAGACCAGGCTGCCATTGTCGTAGCGCACGCGCGCCATTTCGTTGGCTGCGGGATCGTGGAAGGACCACTGCACGCCAAACCGGTTGGTCTTGAAATCGTCGGAGAGCGCAAATCCCGATGGACCCGCCTTGCCGCCCTTTGGCTTGGCCAGGGGCTTGGAGAGATCCCCGCCTTTGGCCCGGAACCAGCCATCAGCCGTCCATTCGATGGGTTCGAGCAGGGTTTGACGGCCCAGCGTGCGGTAACCGTTCTCATAGCCGTGATACACCATCCACCAATCGCCGGCCGGCCCTTCGACCAGGCTGGCGTGGCCGCGTGACCACCACGGTTCGCCGGCGCTCAGGGTGCGCACCAGGGGATTGCGGGGGCAGTGTTCCCACGGGCCATGAATCGAACGCGAGCGCGCGGCGATCACCATGTGGCCGGTCGGCGGACCCGAGGTCCCGCCGACGGCGGTCACCAGATAAAACCACTCGCCACGGCGCATGAGTTTCGGACCTTCCGGCGCGAAGTTCTCCACCACCCAGTCTTCCGGATAGCGCCATGGGCTGTAGGCATGTTCGATCGCGCCATCGGTGGCCAGCCCGTCGTCGGTCAGCCTGATCTTGCGGATGCCGTTGACGAACAGATAGCGCTTGCCGTCCTCGCCCACGACATGGCCTGGGTCGATGCAGCCCTTGATCTTGAGGTCGACCGGATCGCTCCATGGGCCGGCGATATTGTCGGCCCAGATGGCGTAGATGGACCAGTTGCTGCCGTCCGGTGCCGCGGGGATGTAAATGAAGTATCTGCCGTTGTGCTTGCACAGGTCCAGTGCCCAGATGGTGCCGAGCGGCTTGGACAGCGCCGGGGTGACCGGCGCCCAGTTCACCAGATCGGTGGAATGCCAGATCACGATTCCAGGATAGGAATAGAACGACGAGAACGTCATGTAGTAGTTCTTGCCGTCCTTCAAAATCGTTGGGTCGGGATGGTCGCCGGCGATGATGGGATTGAGGAAGGTGCCATTGCCCAGGTCGGCTTTACGCTGGCCTTCAATGCCGCTGGCCCAGCGCGCCACGGGCGCACTGGTGCATTCGGACACCTTGCGCGGGGCGCTGTTGCCCGCCAGCGGTGCGGCAGCGGCCCCAGCCACGATGGTTTTGATCAGGCTGCGTCGGGAGTAAGAAGTCATGTGTTCAGGTTCCAGTGTCGGGGTTACTTGGCGGCGCTGAGTTTGAGCAGGTAAACGTCATTCTCGCGCAGGGGCAGGGCAAGGCTGACACGGCCATCGTCGCCCACGCTTACTTTCCGCTGCTCGGCAGGCTTGCCGGTGGCGAGCGCTTTCAGGCTGGCGACCTGGTCCCTGGTCAACTGCTTGGGCGATCCCATCTTGATGTAGCCGGTGTAGGCGTCGTTCTGCTTGTAGCCGACCTGGGAGATCGTCAGCGTGTACGCGCCTTTTTTCAGCCCGCCCATGTTGACCTGTACCTTGCCCTTGCCGGCTGGCGGCAGGTCCTTGATGAAGTACTGCTGATTGTTGATTCCGTCCGGCAGGGTATGGGTGTAATCCCACAGCAAGACTTGCACATTGCCCTTGTCGTCGGTCGTGGCGATCGATTTTTTGTCGTTGTTCTTCAGTTCGGTGGACGCCAGATTATTCAGGAACTGGTAAGCGAAGTACGCCGGCTTCTTGATCCCTTGCGTGTTCATCAAGCCAAATCCACCGTGGAAGGCTTCGAACCGGGGGCCGGGTTCTTCGAAAACGTCGGTGAATACCCAGTACGACATCGACTGTGCCGCCCCACCCACCTGCTTGAGTTTTTGCAGGATGTAGGCGGCCTGGTGATAGCTGTCGTGGGTCGGGTCGGCCGGGGTGTAGGAGGAACTCCATTCGGTGTAATGCAGTTCCAGATTAGGCATCGCCGATGCCGCAATTTCCTTGCGATTGCGCCAGGCATCGTTGCTGATCGCCCCCTCGTCTTTGATCAGTACGGTGCCTTTGGTGCCGAATTCGTCGAGGAAACCCTCGCCCACGCCATAGGTGTGCGTGCTGATGAAATCGAGCGGTACTTTATTTTCCGCACAATGGGCGATCATTTCGGGTACCCAGGCCGCGCCGGCCGTTGCCGGACCGCCGACCTTATAGCGCGAATCGACGCTCTTGACTGCGCGCGCCGCATAGTCGTAGAGCTTGAAGTATTCGGCCTGGGTGCCGGCCCAGAATCCGTCCAGATTCGGTTCGTTCCATACTTCGAAATACCAGGTGGCTACCTCGTCCTTGCCGTAACGCTCGGTCCAGTGTTCGGTCAGTTTTTTTACCAGCTCACCCCATTTTTCATAGCTGCGCGGCGGCGTGACATTACCGCGCCACCAGAAAATAGTCTTATTGCCGCTGGCCATTGCGTTGGGCATGAATCCGAGTTCGACAAACGGTTTGACGCCGATGCTGAGCAGATAATCGTAGAGCGTGTCGATATATTGGAAATTATATTGTTCCTTACCTTGCGCATCGATCCCGTACACCGCCATATCGTCGGTGAGCAGGCCATGCATGCGGATATATTTGAAACCGGCGTCGCGCTTGATTTCGGCCAGCTGCTGCTGCCAGTCGGCGCGCAAACCCTCATTGGCACGCCCGGCGCTGACCGAGAAATTGAACGTCTTGTTCAGTTTGCCCTGGACCTGCTTGACGTTGACGTCGATAACGCGATCTTGTGCAAAAACAGTTAGCGGTAACAACAGCAAGCTGCTGAGTACTATCGAAGTGATTGATTTGGATGCCATGGGGTCTCGCAGAGGGGTGAACAAACGGAGCGCCGAGTATAGCGGTCTGGCGGCGCGCGAAGTGATGCCTGACGGTAAATAGCTATGAGAACATGTATTTTTTAAGGAATTGTGTCTCAAGTGTTAGGGTGCGCGGCCCTGCGGCCAGCCTCATGTCTCCGGCGTGCATGCGCTTCTGAACGCCTTCGGAGTGCACCCGTACTCCTCCTTGAATAGCTTGTTGAAGTAAGACACATTGCTATATCCGACCTAATAGGCAATTTCGGCAACGGTCGCGGTGTCTTTTTCCGCCAGCAGTCTGGCTGCCTCGGTAAGCCTGAGCTTATTCAGGTAGCCACTAAAGGTGAAGCCGAGTTCGGTTTTCAGAATGTCGTTGATCTTGTTACGGTTTACACCGGTTTCCGCCACCACGCTGTCCAGGTCAAGGTCGGGATTGGCGTAGCTCGTCGCAATCAGCCGCAGAATGGCGGTCTTTTCCTTGTCGCGATGCGGTTCCAGTGAGAGTTGCTGATACGCGACGAAGGGCAGATCTTTTTGCAGTTTGTCTTTGACGTCATCGATCAGGGCACGGGTGTGTTTGCGGAAAAACCAGATGCCAAACCCGGTGCATGTGATGGCCAGAAACGCGCCAAAGAGGATCAAATATCGGTAATCACGGCCCTGCAATACCAGTTCACCGATTTCAAGCGTGGAATTAATGCTGTGCGGGGTCTGAAATGTATTGCCGAATGAAATCTTCGGGACCGCGTCGAGTTTATACGCCTGATGCGATATGTCCAGCTTGAACATATCAAACCACCATTGTGGCGTTTCCAGGCGTGTCAGATCGAGTTCGACCCGACCCCAATTGCTGTTGCATGAGAAAAAAGCGGCCGGCGTGCGATAGCTCAGTAAATCGTCGCGCCTGGAAATGCTGCGGTCGAAAATAGGGAACCTGAGCGTCAGCGTATTGGCGGGCGAACATTTGGCGAGAAAGGAAATGGCGGTGTAACGCGATAAATCCGCATGAACCGGTTTTCCTTTCCGATCCAGAAAAATCAATTCTGCCGCCGCATACGGGTGGGCGAGATGCGGCGAAATCGTGAAGTTGAAACGCAGGCGCTGGGCATCGCTTTGTGTCTGGGCAGCCGATTGTCCGCCTTCCTTCACATCTGTATCCGGCAGGGCGCGCCACGGGATGGGGCTGTCTTGAGCGGGTAACAGTGCCGCCCGCAGATAGCTTTGATCGATACAAATGTATCCGATGACGACGTTTATAGCCAGGAGCCACAGGAAGCCAAGGAGTGCCTTTTTATAGAATTCACGCATTGTGGTCTGGATCTGCGGGGCATGTGGGCTAGACGCCGGGACCGAAATCATAGCATCCGGTCCTGGCAAGTCGCCCGCCGGCAGGCACGCCGGCCGTCAGTGCGTCGCGCTTACTGTGCTGGCTGTTGTTCCATGTAGACAAGTTCCCAGATATGCCCGTCGAGATCTTCGAAACTGTGGCCGTACATGAAGCCATGGTCCTGTGGCGCGCGTGGCGCCCTGCCGCCCGCGGCAAGCGCCTTGGCCACCAGCGTATCGACTTCCTGGCGGCTCTCGCACGACAGGCAGACCAGCACTTCGGTCGACTCGTGCGCGTTGACGATCGGCTTGCCATGAAAGCCCAGGAAAAATGGTTCCACCAGCAGCATGGCGTAGATGCTGCCTTCGTTGATGATCATGCAGGCGCCGTCCTGGTTGGTGAACTGCGGATTGAAGGTGTAGCCCAAGGCGGCGAAAAACGCCTTCGACTTGTCCAGGTCCTTGACGGGCAGATTGACGAAGATTTGCTTGTTCATGATGTCCCTTTATGGTGAGTGTGGTGTGGCCGGTTCCGGCACAATAATGGCAAAAACGCTACGTCGCAACAGGAAAGCAGCCTGCTGTCATGGGTACGACGAATCAGGCCCCGCAAAATCGACAGGACCGGTGTGCCGGCGCGGTGGAGAATTTCCTCGGCACGCTCCTGCCAGCCAATCGCGCAATTCGGTGAGCGTTACCGCTTGCAAGGCTGGCCCGGCTTGACGATAGCGGGCCGGGCTCTTATCGTGGGTTTTTCCCCAGTGTCACGCCCATGATCCCGACTCCCGCCTTCATACTGCTCGCCGCCTGCGCCATCGCGACCGGTGCGTCGCCCGCCCACGCTGCCGATGCCCTCAATCTGGCCGGCAACTGGCGCTTTGCGCTCGACCGCGAGGACAAGGGCGTGAACGAGCGCTGGTTCGAGCGCACGCTGCAGGACAGGATCGCTCTGCCCGGCATTCTAAATGCCCAGGGCTATGGCAACGAGATCGGCGTCGACACGCCCTGGGTGCTGTCGCTGTACGACAAGAGCTGGTACCTGCGCGAGGATTACAAGGCCTACGCCACACTGGGCAAGGTCAAGGTGCCGTTTCTCAGCCAGCCGCAGCGCCACTACCTGGGCGCGGCCTGGTACCAGCGCGACATCGAGGTGCCGCGCGCATGGCAGGGAAAGCGCGTGGTGCTGCACCTGGAACGCCCGCGCTGGGGCTCGACCGTATGGCTCGATGAGCGCGAAGCCGGGTCCAACCGTAGCCTGGTAGCCGAGCACGCCTACGACCTGGGCATGCTCGCGCCCGGCAAACACCGCGTGTCGGTGCGGGTCGACAGCCGCATGCTGATGAAGTACCGGCCCGACGCCCACAGCGTGTCCGAGTCGCTGGGCATGAGCTGGAACGGCATC
>CBFGOU010000108.1:0-10894 GCA_965650445.1 uncultured Oxalobacteraceae bacterium
CGGTCGCGCCCGAGGGCCCGGACCGCTTCACGCTGGATTTCACCGATCCGCAATGGGCGGTGACGCCGGGCCAGTCGGCCGTGCTGTACGACGGCGACGTGTGCCTGGGCGGCGGCATCATCGCCGGTTCTACGAACCCTGCATCTTCCTGACCATCGCGATCACGGTGTTCTTGATCGTCTTGAGCACCGCATCGGCCTTGAAGGGCTTGACGATGAAGCCATGCACGCCGCGCGCCAGCGCAGCCTGCAAGGTGGGTGCGTCGATGGTGCCGGACACCATGAAGATCAGCGTCTTGGGCGCGTGCTCGCGGATCTGTTCGACGATGCCGAATGCATCTTCGACCTGGTCGAGCGCGATGCAGATCAGCTGCGGCCGATGCTTCTGCAGCAGCGCGTAGCCCTGCGAGGCACTGTGCGTCATGCCGACCACGCCGTAGCCGCCATCGGTCAGCACCGTATTTAATAAGTCGCGCGACAACGCGCTGGCGTCGACGATGACCGCTTTGAGCATTCGTAGTTCTCCTTGTTATTCCGGCTTCCAGGCCAGCATTTTCCATGTCACGCCGAGGCGTACGTCGGTCTTCAGGCGCACCAGCTCGCGCGAAAGATACAGGATGTCGCGCTCGGCGCGCAGGCGTTCGCCGATCGGCGTCTTGAGGATGCCGGCGCCGGCCATCACGGCATCCAGGTCTCCGTAAGCGTTAAGCAGCTTGGCGGCGGTCTTCATGCCGACCTTGGATACGCCCGGTACGCCGTCGGTGGCGTCGCCCATCAGCGCCAGCAGGTCGACCAGCAGTTCGGGCGCCACGCCGAACCTAGCGCGCACCCAGGCGTCATCGTGCCACTCGCCCTTGAAGTGGTCCCACACCAGCGCGCCGTGCGCGATCAGGCCGTGCAGGTCCTTGTCGGTGGTGGCGACGATGGCTTCGCCGCGCCCCTCGGACAGCCAGCGCAGCACGCCGGTGCCGATCACGTCGTCGGCTTCGACCTCGGGCAGCATCAGCGCGTGCACGCCCTCCTCGGCCAGCCTGGCGTACAGGCCGGGCAGCGCATCGCGCAGGAACGAGGGCATCGGCGCGCGCTGTTCGCGGTAGCGCGGATACAGCGCGTGGCGCCAGGTCGGGCCGCCGTGGTCGAACGCGGCCAGCACGTGGCTGGGCCGGTGCGCGGCGAGCAGATTGCGCAGCGACGACAGGGCATGGCGCAGCGCCGTCGCGGCCTTCTCGGGCGAATCCGGGTCGGGGCTGGCTTCGTACACCCGGCGTACGATGTTCAGTCCGTCGATGGCGAGCAGCTTTGCCACGGCGATCCTAGGTCAGCAGATCGTACTTTCCACCGCGCTCGAGCGCGCGCTGGTAGGCCGGGCGCGCGTGGATGCGCTCGAGGAAGGCGCTCAGTGCGGGGTAGTTCGCGCCCATGCCAGCGCGCGCGGCCGAGGCTTCGAGCGCAAAGCTCATCTGGATGTCGGCGGCGCTGAAGTCCTCGCCGGCGAACCAGGCCGATTTGCCCAGCTCCGCTTCCATGTACTTGAGGTGGGCGGCGATCTGCGGCATCACGTAGCCGGCCTTGACCTTGCGCGCAATGGCGCGCGCGACCGGCTTGACGAAGAACGGCATGGGGCCGCTTTCGATGCGGTCGAACACCAGTTTCATCAGCAGCGGCGACATGGCCGAGCCTTCCGCGAAATGCAGCCAGTATGTCCAGCGCAGCTTTTGCGGCGTGCCGGGCGGCGGCACCAGACGGCCATTGCCGTAGCGCTCGAGCAGATATTCGATGATGGCGCCCGACTCGGCCACCACGGTGTCACCATCGCCGATGACCGGCGACTTGCCCAGCGGATGCACGGCGCGCAGCTCGGGCGGGGCCAGCATGGTCTCGGGGTCGCGCTGATAGCGCTTGATCTCGAACTCAAGGCCGAGCTCTTCCAGCAGCCAGAGGATGCGCTGTGAACGCGAGTTGTTCAGATGGTGGACGATGATCATGGAAAGGGTGCCAATAATGGATCGGCCACAAGCTTAGCATTGTTGCCAGCCCGGCGCCATCGGTCACCTTTACTGCGCAATGGCGCGTATCGCCTAATTCTTGTACATCCGTGCGTCGAATCGGAACTCCCGCACGGTCGTCAATGCCACCCGCGAGTATTGAGGGTGTTGCGGGTTAATGATCACATTCGCCTCTTCGGGAATAAGGGCTGAAGGTAACTGCATGGCCATTGCCGAGCAAGCTGCAAGCCATGAGGCGCCGAATTTCTGTGCACTGTCCGATACGGGTAACGCATTCCAGCCAAGCGGCAAGCTATCGATCTCAGGTCGCTCAAGCGGAATGTCGTCGGGAACGTCTACCGCAACGAGCAACATGGGAGGGGCAATGCTGCTTCCCAAATGCACAAACTTCTCAAGCGCACATAGCGAAATGTATGCGCTGCAGTAGAGTACCGGCATTCCCACCGGATTCCATCGACCGCCAAACAGTGCCGTTCCGGCACATGATTTATCGAGAGCGTAGCGAGGATGCGCTATGCGCCAGAACCTCATGCGGGCCCGCCGGTAGCGAGCGCGTTGAGCACTTGGCGAACGGCGGCCGCACCCGGCTCCGTATCGAGATAATCAATCGGCGCTGCGCGATGGAAAGTTTCGTTTGGTGAACACATCCATTTTTTGGCTGCATCCTCGTCGTCGAACACCTCACGAGCCATGCTGAGCGTATCGGCAAGCCGCCAAAGTCGTTCCGAAGCGGCACTGCCCATGCTGGCGTCACGCTTGGCGAGCGCCGTCGTTTCCGGGATGCGCAGAACAGCCCGCATGCGCGCCGCAGGGACGCCAAAGTAAACGCTGGCCTGTTTCACCATTTGAACCGGAAAGCCGGCGCGGATAGCGGCGATGATTTCCTGCCTGTCTGCTGGCAGGCCGGCAAGCAACGCTGCGAAACCATTGATTTCCTTAGCTGATGCAACTCGCGCGACCATAACAGCCTCCTGTTGGAATTGATGGTATTCCGAACCGTCGACGTGCGCAAGCGATCCCACGTGGGTGTGCTGGCGAACGGACGGCGTTCCGTTCCGGCTCTATCGTTCAGCCATGGCTATCCACATCGGCATCTCAGGCTGGCGTTATCCACCCTGGCGCGGGGTCTTCTTTCCGGAGGGCCTGGCCCAGGCGCGCGAGCTCGAATATGCCTCGCGCGCGGTGCCCACCATCGAGATCAACGGCTCGTTCTACTCGCTGCAGCGGCCGGAAAGCTACGCCGCCTGGTACGAGGCCACCCCGCCCGGCTTTGTCTTCAGCCACAAGGGCAACCGCTTCATCACCCACATTCTGCGCCTGCGCGATATCGACGCTCCGGTGGCCAATGTGCTCGCCTCCGGCGTGTTCAACCTGCGCGAAAAGCTCGGCCCCTTCCTGTGGCAGTTCCCGCCCAATTTCAAGTTTGACCCGGAACGCATGGAGCACTTTCTCAGTATCCTGCCGCACGATACCGACGCGGCGGCGGAACTGGCGCGCCACCACGAGCCGCGCATGGAGGGCCGCACCGCGCTCGATCCGGGCAAGAAGCACAAGCTGCGCCATGCGGTCGAAATCCGTCACGAGAGCTTCGTCGACCCGGCCTTCATCGCGCTGCTGCGCAAGTACAAGGTGGCGATGGTGGTGGCCGATACGGCCGGCAAATGGCCCGACTTCGAGGATGTGACGGCCGACTTCATGTACCTGCGCCTGCACGGCGACAAGGAGCTGTACGCGAGCGGCTATTCGGAGGAAGCGCTGGACGACTGGGCCGCGCGCATTCGCGCCTGGACCACGGGGTCCCAGCCGAAAGACGCGCGCCTGATATCGGACAAGCCGCCGCCGAAGCGCGCCACGCGCGACCTGTTCTGCTACTTCGACAACGACATCAAGGTGCACGCGCCGTTCGATGCGAAACGGCTGGCGGAAAAGCTGGGGCTTAGCTGGAATGCAGCTTGATGACGCGCCGCGCCTGAGCCTCGGGCTGGGCCGGCGTCGCGCAACCGGAGGCGCAGTTGGAGCAGCCGCTGTCGCAGCCGCTGCCAGATTTCTTGCCGAACAAGCGCGGCATGTACTTCCTGAGCGTGTAGATGGCCGAGGCCAGCACGATCAGTCCGACGATCAGGTATTCCAGCATCTCAGCCTCCTAAGGTGGCGAGGGCGACGCGATAAGTCATGAAGGATGCGGCGTAGGCCAGCACAAACATGTAGCCAGCCATGACGAGTGGCCAGCGCACGCTGTTGGTCTCGCGCCTGACCACCGACAGGGTCGACATGCACTGCGGCGCGAACACAAACCAGGCCAGCAGCGACAGCGCGGTCGGCAAGCTCCACGAATGGGCGATCAGCGGCGTGAGCGCGCTGGCCAGCTCATCGCCCTTGGCCGACAGGGCGTACACGGTACCGAGCGCGCCCACCGCCACTTCGCGCGCGGCCAGGCCCGGCACCAGGGCGATGCAGATCTGCCAGGTGAAGCCGATCGGCGCGAAGATCACTGCCAGGCCGCGCCCCAGCGTGCCGGCGATGCTGTAATAGATCGCCGGATGGGTGGCGCTTTCCGGGGCGCCGGGAAAGCTGGACAGGAACCACAGCAGCACCATCAGGGTGAGGATGATGGTGCCGACCCGGGGCAGGAAGATGCGCGCGCGTTCCCACAGGCCGAGCACCAGATTGTGCAGGTGCGGCCAGTGGTAGCTGGGCAGCTCCAGCATCAGCGGCTGGTGCCGGTTCGAGCCCATCACGCGCTTGAACACCCAGGCCACCGCCATTGCGCTGACGATGCCGGCGAAGTACAGAACGAACAGCACCAGCCCCTGCAGGTTGACCAACCCGCCGACATCGCGGCTGGGAATGAAGGCGGCGATGATCAGCGCGTACACCGGCAGGCGCGCCGAGCAGGTCATCAGCGGCGCGATCATGATCGTCACCAGCCGGTCGCGCGGGTTCTGGATGGTGCGCGCGGCCATGATGCCGGGAATGGCGCAGGCGAACGAGGACAGCAGCGGAATGAAGGCCCGCCCCGACAGTCCCACCCCGCCCATCAGGCGGTCGAGCAGGAAGGCGGCGCGCGGCAGGTAGCCGCAGTCCTCCAGCACCAGAATGAAGAAGAACAGGATCAGGATCTGCGGCAGGAACACCAGCACGCTGCCGACCCCGCCGAAGATGCCGTCGACGATCAGGCTTCTGAGCACACCGTCGTGCATCTGCGCGCCGACCCAGGCGCCGACCGCCTCGACGCCGCCGGAGATCATCTCCATCGGCACCGCCGCCCAGCTGAACACGGCCTGGAACACCAGGAACATGATCGCCGCCAGGATCGCCGGACCGGCCAGCGGATGCAGGATCACGTGGTCGATCTGTTCGGTCAGGTTGCCGGTGTCGTGCGCGTGGCTGGCGCTCACTTCCAGAATGCGCCGCACTTCGCGCTGGGTTTCCTCGACCGGCACCGTGTCGATGACGGACAGCGGCAGCGGCTTGACGTCGCCGTAGTCGGGCAGATGATCGAGCACGCTCAGCAGCGCCTGCTCGCCGCCGGCCTGCACGGCCACGGTTTCCACCACCGGCATGTCCAGTTCCTGCGACAGGCGCGCGGTGTCAATGCTGATGCCGCGCTTTTTCGCCACGTCGACCATGTTCATGGCCAGCACCATCGGCAGGCCGAGGCGCTTGATTTCCAGGACCAGGCGCAGATTGAGGCGCAGATTGGTGGCGTTGACCACGCAGACGATCACGTCGGGGGTCTGCTCGCCCGCGCGCAGGCCGGCGATGACGTCGCGCGTGACCGCTTCGTCGGGAGTGTGGGCGGTCAGGCTGTAGGCGCCCGGCAGGTCGAGCACCCGGAACGGCCGCCCGCCCGGCGCGGTGAAGCTGCCTTCCTTGCGTTCGATGGTCACGCCGGCGTAGTTGGCCACCTTCTGGCGCGAGCCGGTCAGGCGGTTGAAAAGCGCCGTCTTGCCGCAGTTGGGATTGCCCAGCAGGGCGATCAGCGGCGTGCGCGCGGCCGATTCGACGCGCGGTTCAACAGCACTCATTTCACAGTCCTAGTATTTATTGACTCATTCCGGCTTGACCGACACCAGCGAAGCCTCGAAGCGGCGCAACGCGAACGTGGAGTGGCCCACCTTGACGGCAAGCGGGTCGCCTCCGAGCGCGGCGCGCTTGAGGATGCGGATGCGCTCGCCCGGCACGAAACCCAGTTCCATCAGGCGGCGCGAAACGTCTGCCCCGCCATCGGCACCGGCCGGTGCGAGATGAATCACGGTGGCGCTCTGCCCCACGGCGAGCGCGTCGAGCGTAATCACTGCAGGTGCGAGAGTCATGATGTCGCTTTGCTAAGAATGAATGGGGTCGTCAGGTCGACCGTTGGATATTAGCATCATAAACGCAAATGCGAATTATTTCTATTTGCGGACGTCGGTTTTTGACGAAACCACTTGCATTGGCCGAAGAGTTCCGACAGAATACAAATGTGAATGATAATGATTCTCATTATAGCAGAAGGGACAACATGGCCTGGATGCGCATCAACCGAAGGGTGTATCGATGATCGTCTGTGTTTGCAACAACATCTCCGACCGCGAAATCCGCCAGGCAGTCGACCTTGGCCTGTCCAGCATGGCTGAACTGCGCCGCGACCTGGGCGTAGCCACCTGCTGCGGCAAGTGCGCCAGCTGCGCCAAGCAGGTGCTGGCCGACCATCTGGAAGCCCAGCAAGCGACCGAAATGCGCGCCACCGCGCTGTCGTTCCGCTCGATCCAGGCCGCCTGATCCTATATATGAACACATTCGCCCACACCGATTTCGGTTCAGAACGCGCCGTCAAGCGCTTCGGCCCGATGGCTGGCGTGGTGCTGCTGCACCTGTTTGTGTTCTGGTGTTTTTACAGCGGACTGATGTCGCGCGTGGCCCAGGTGGCGCTGCCGGAAGAAGTCTACGTCAGCTTCGTGACCCCGCCGCCGCCCAAACCGGCGGCCGCCCCCGCTCCGAAAGTAACCGAACTGGCCCCGCCGCCGCTACTGACGCCGCCTCCGGTGGTGCCGGTAGTCATCGCGCCGGCGCCGCAACCGGTGCTCGCCGCACCAGTCGCTGCCGCCCCTGTTGAGAAAGCCTCGCCTGCCGCACCCGTGGTTGCCGCCGCCCCCGCTCCGGCCCCGGTCAGCGGCCCCAAAACGATTACCTCCGGCGTCGAGTACATCCAGCCGCCACAGCCGGTCTACCCCAGCATGTCCAAGCGCCTGGGCGAACAGGGCAAGGTCATCCTGCTGGTGCTGATCAATGAAAGAGGCACGCCCGACAAGGTCGTCGTGCAAAGTTCGTCCGGCTGGCCACGGCTGGACGAAGCCGGCCGCCAGGCCGCCCTGCGCGCGCTGTTCAAGCCGCACGTGGAAGACGGCCGCGCCGTGCCCGTATATGTGGTGGTACCGCTGAATTTCTCGCTGGCCAGCTAGTCGACTCCTCCCATTGCTTCCGTCATGCCAACGGCGCGGCCTTTGCGGGCCCTTGCGCCGTTTGCTATCATGACAGTCACACCACCATTTTCAGAAAGTATTCCATGAAGGGCGACAAGAACGTCATCCGGCTGCTTAACGCACAGCTGACCAATGAGCTGACCGCGATCAATCAGTATTTCCTGCATGCCCGCATGTACAAGCATTGGGGCCTGGAAAAGATCGCCAAGAAGGAATACGACGAATCGATCGGTGAAATGAAGCATGCCGACAAGCTGATCGACCGCATCCTGATGCTCGACGGCCTGCCCAATCTGCAGGCGCTGCACAAGCTGCTGATCGGCGAGTCCACCCAGGAAATGATCGAATGCGACCTGAAACTGGAGCAAGGCGCCCAGGTCACGGTCAAGGAAGGCATCGCCGCCGCCGAGCTGGCCGCCGATTACGTGTCGCGCGACCTGCTGCTGGAAATCCTGGAAGACACCGAGGAACACATCGACTGGCTGGAAACCCAGCTGGACCTGATCAGCAAGATCGGCATCCAGAACTACCTGCAGAGCCAGATGGCCGGGCAGGAGTAAGCAGGTCTCAGGGGGCGCGCCAGCGCGCCAGCCACTTGTCGTAAAAATTCATATCGCGCGGGATCGCTCCCGCCAACGCACAGATGGCGCCGGCGAATTCGTTCGCCCGCGTCAGCGTCTGTTCCAGCGGCCAGCCGCGCGCCCTCCCCAGCAAATAGATCGCCGAAAAGGCATCCCCGGCCCCGATCGTGTCGATCACGAAGGGCGGCTGCGGATTGTCGCGGTTGACGATGATGGTGCCGTCGCCACCGAAGTAGCCCGAGCCGCGGTGGCCGAGGGTGACGATCAGGGCTTCCAGCTCGAACATCTGCACCAGCGCCATGCAGGCCGCGCGCACCTCCTCGCTGGTCAGCGGCGGCCCTTCCGGGTCGATCGAGAAGTACCAGGCGAACAGCTTCTGCAGCTCTTCCTCGTTGACCTTGACGACGTCGGCCGCATGCAGCGCGTTGAACACGCAGCGCTCGTCGACCTGGCCTTCGCGCAGGTTCAGATCCAGGAAGCGGGTGGCGTTGGACGCCTCCAGCAGCACCATCAAGGTATCGCGCGAACGGGGCGAGCGTTGCGCCAGGGTGCCGAAGTACAGCGCCGATGGTTCCACCTGGTCGAGCGCGGCGATGGCCTGCTCGGGATGGATGTAGTCGTAGGCCTGGCCCGGCAGGATGACGAAGCGGTTGCCCTGCAGGGTGCGCTCGACCACCACGCGTCCGGTCTCTTCGATCTGGTCGACCTGCAGGCCGGCTTCGGACATGGCGAAGCGTTCGAACTCGGCACGCACCACGCTGCCGTGCTTGTCGTCGCCGATGCGGGTGATCATCAGCTGCGGCTCCATGAACGCGGCCAGATGACGCGCCACATTGAAGGGCGCGCCGCCGACGATCTGCTCGGTCAGGTAATCATCGACCAGGGTTTCTCCAAAAACCACCGTTGTCATGTCCGCGTCCTCGTTGTTCTATGCCAAGAGGATTATAGCCCTGCGCAGTTTTGAACCGGCAAAAAAACGCCCGCCGTGGGCAATGCTTATTCGCCCGTCTTTACGCGCAGGACGGCGAGCGCTCCGCACAGCATCAGTACCCCGGCCAGGGCAATCACATGGTCCGGCTGACCGCCCAGCAGGCTGCGGTAATACAGCGGCAAGGTGAAAATCTGGATGATCATCGGGATCACGATGAACATGTTGAAAATGCCCATGTAGACCCCGGTGCGCTCGGCCGGAATGCTCCCGGCCAGCATGATGTACGGGTTGCCCATGATGCTGGCCCAGGCCAGGCCGATGCCGATCATGGGGATGAACAGCAGCGCCGGCGTGTGAATCTGCGGGATGGCCAGCATGCCCATGCCGGCCAGTGCCAGGCACACGCTGTGGGTCGCCTTGGGGCCGAAGCGGCGAGTGAACGGCACCAGCGCGAAGGCCGCCACGAACGCCACCGCGTTGTAGAAGGCGCCCACCTGCCCATTGAGCAGGCCGGCGTCGCGGAAGCCTTGCGCGGCCGGGTCGCCGGTGCCGAACACGGTCTTGGCCAGCGACAGGGTGATGTACTGCCAGTAGCAGAACAGCGCGTACCACTGGAACAGCTTGACCAGCGCCAGCTGCTTCATCGTGGGCGGCATCTCGCGCACCGCGCTGGCGATGTCGCCCAGCGTGTGCCTCCAGCCGCGCGGGCGCGCGTTGATCGCCGCCAGTTCGGCCGGCGAGAGCGGATGCTCGGGCGTGGTCTTCACGGTCCACAGCACCGACACCAGCGAGAATATCGCACCGATGATGAAGGCGGCGATGACGATGTGCGGAATATGGCTGCCGTTGACGGCATCCTTGTTCATCCCGAACAGCACCAGCAGCGACGGCGTCAAATAGGCCAGCGTCTGCCCCAGGCCGGTGAAGGCGCTCTGGGTCAGAAAGCCCAGCGAATGCTGGCTGGGGTCGAGCTTGTCGCTGACGAAGGCGCGGTACGGCTCCATGGTGACGTTGTTGGCGGCGTCCAGGATCCACAGCAGGCCGGCGGCCATCCACAAGGTGGGACTGAAGGGCATGGCCAGCAGGCCCAGGCTGCACAGGATGGCACCGATCAGGAAGTACGGCGTGCGCCGGCCCCAGCGCGTGACGGTGCGGTCGCTCATGGCGCCGATCAGGGGCTGCACCAGCAGGCCGGTCATGGGCCCGGCCAGCCACAGGTAAGGCAGGCTGGCCTCGTCGGCGCCCAGATAGGCATAGATCGGACTCATGCTGCTCTGCTGCAGGCCGAAGCTGAACTGAATGCCGAAAAAGCCGACATTCATATTGACGATCTGCCAGAACGACAGGCGCGGCTTATGAAACTTCAACATGGACCCTTCCCGCTTCATTCCGCCACCTCAATCAAAAAAGTTGATCAACAATACCATCATCGTTCCAGCCAGAGCATCTGCCAGGGATCGAGCCGCACCCGGTCGGGCTGGCCCGGCCAGGCACCGGCGCCAATGGCCGCCAGGCTCAAGTCGACCGGCTGGCCGGAAAAATTCGACAGGTTCAGAAAGCGCTCGCCGCGCAGCAGCGCCAGCACGGCGGCGGGCGCGTCGAGCAGCGCGCAGGGCACCCCGGCGGCCAGCGCCGGAATGGCCGCGCGCCTGACGAGCAACGCCCGCAATCCCTGATACACGCCGTCGGGATCGAAGCGCCGTGCGAGCCGCGCTTCGTCGAAGGCGGCGCGCTGTACCCAGCGGGTGTCGTGCGCGCGCTGTGGATCGTTCAGGTAGGCGTGGTCGTTGAGCATGCCGATCTCGTCGCCCATGTACAGCACTGGCAGGCCGCCGAAGGACATCGCCAGTCCGTGCAGCAGCAGCAGGCGGCGCAGGGCAAGGCTGGGATCGTCGCGTTCCATGCCGGCCAG
>CBFGOU010000109.1:0-10890 GCA_965650445.1 uncultured Oxalobacteraceae bacterium
TACCAAGCAGGCAAGCGCTCATCGCCGATCTCACAGCTTGAAGGTGATACCCAGATTGTAACGGCGGCCGAAGTCGAAGGTCTCCTGACGGAATGGATTGCCCGCACCGGTGTAGGTAACTTTCTGGTTGGTGACGTTATCCATGCCAAAACGCAGCGTGATGTTCGGCGTGAGCTGCTTGGACAGGCCGAGCGTGACATAAGTTTCTTCTTCGTTCACGGTCAGCGCGCCGGCGGCCCAGGTTGGGTTGCGCACGAACGGGCTGTGGTAATTGGCCGACAGACGGGCTTCGTATCCGTCTTTTTCATACCACAGGGTGACGCCACCATTGTGCTTCATCAAGCCTTCGACCGGATACGGATTGCCGACAGGAACGTTCTCGCGGATATCGCTGCTGGTGTACGAGTAGTTGCTGGCGACACCGAAGCCGTTGTCGAACAGTTGCTGGTAAATCAGTTCGAGACCGCGCACATTGCCGCCCTCGCCGTTGACCGAGCGGGTCAGGGTCGCCACACGGCCGTTCAGCGTGGTCGTGTCTTCGGTAATGGCGATGTAGCGGCTGATCTGCTTGTAGAACAGGCCGGCCGACAGCAGCGAACCTTTGCTGAAGTACCACTGATAGGCCAGGTCAAGCTGGTTGGCCATCATTGGCTTGAGGTCAGGGTTGC
Source organism: uncultured Oxalobacteraceae bacterium (assembly GCA_965650445.1). GTDB lineage: Bacteria > Pseudomonadota > Gammaproteobacteria > Burkholderiales > Burkholderiaceae_D > Telluria_A. The sequence continues at coordinate 669 of CBFGOU010000109.1, forward strand.
CGGCGGTGCCGGTGAGCGGCTGGTCGCCGGAACCGGCCGTCCAGATCGCACGCGAGGCGCGCAGTTCATCCAGCGGCGCGCGTGCCATGGCACGGGCCACCGAGAAACGCAGTTGCCGCTCCTGGGCTTCGTCCATATTGAAGATCAGGTTCAGGCTTGGCAGCACTTCGGTGTAGCTGGTGCCGCCCGACACTGCGGTCGGGGTGCCGCCGTCCAGGGCTTGCATGCCTTCGCCGGTCTGCCTGGAATGCACCAGGCGTACGCCGACATTGCCGCGGTAGGTCTTGCCCAGCGCTTCGCCTTCGAGTTCGCCCTGGGCGTAGATCGAACTGCTGCGCTCCTTGACTTTCCAGCCCGACAGCAGATCGTTCTGGTTCGGGGTACGGCCATCGGGGCTGTATACATTGGCGCCGAAGGCAGCGGTGGTGCCGCCCATGAAGTCTTTCAGCGCCAGGAAGGAACCCATGCCGTCGACCACCACGCGCTCATACGCCGAATCCGGAATCGCGGTGCCTGGTGCGCCGATCGACCAGGTGGTCTGATGGTATTTCTTTTCACGGTCGGTCACGCGCACGCCGGTCTTGATGCGGCTGAGCGCACCCCAGGCGACCGCACGGGTACCGTTGAGGTGGAAGGCGGACAGGCGGTCACGCATGTGCCCGTCGGTGTCCACGTTCATCTGGGCCGGCCAGTAATTGGCCGGGGTGCCCAGGTCCTGGTCGTACGAGTAATTCTGTACGCCGTTGCCCGGGAAGGACCAGGTGAAGATGCCCGGGTTCTTGCTGAACAGGCGCAGGTCGCGCCACTGGCTGTCGCGCTCGCCACCGGACGTGGAAGCGTCGGCTTCCATCTTCCAGTCGCCCAGCGAGAATTTGGCGTTCAGGCCGCCCGCGAACACATCCATGTCCTGCAGCCACAGCGAATTATTGGCGGTAACGGTCTGGTTCTTGACGGTGGCGCCGACCACGTAGCCGTCGCGCACGTCGACGTTGCTGTAATCGGCGGTACGGCCGCCACCCCAGTTGCCCAGGTTTTCATACCAGTGCGACACCGCCGGTTCCTTGATGTCTTCCTTCGAGTAGTACAGGTCGCCGGTGACGAACAGGTCGCCGCTCGGCTTCCATTCCACCTTGCCCAGCACGCTGGAACGCTTGTTGGTGCCGCGCTTGGCTTCCTCGGCGATGCCCCACGGGGTCTTGTCCGCGCCCGGCTTGCCGTCGACGTTTTCCGAATTGGCTTCATTAAAGCCCCAGTGCTCGACGCGCTTGACCAGCGATGGCTGATCCTGGTAGCTGAAGGCCAGCGCCACGCCGAGGGTCTTGTTGGCGAACTGGTCGATGTAGATGCCGCCGATGCGCGGCTTGGTGGTCTTGGCGCCGGGAATATCGCGGCCCAGTTCGTAGTACAGGGCGTCGGCCTTGAACGAGGCCTGGCGCTCCTTGTAGTTGAGCGGCTTTACGGTCTGCAGGTCGATCGTGGTGGCAATGCCGCCTTCGACCAGCTCAGCCGACTGGGTCTTGTAGACGGTCGCGCCGGTCAGCGATTCCGACGGGAACTGCTCGAAGCGCACGGCGCGGTTCGGCTCCGACGAGGCCAGTTCGCGGCCGTTCAGGGTGGCGCCGACAAAGCGCGGACCCAGGCCGCGCGCCACCACTTGCGAGGCGTTGCCGCGGTCGATACCGGATGACAGGCCTGGCAGGCGGGCCAGCGATTCGGCGATGGTGGTGTCAGGCAGCTTGCCGATGTCTTCCGCGGCAATCACTTCGACCATGCTGTTGGAGGCTTCCTTGGCCACCAGCGCGCTGCGCACCGAGGCACGAATGCCCGACACGGTCACTTGCTGAATCTGGCCTTCGGCGGCTGGGGCTTCTTGCGCGAAAACGTTGCCAACGCTGGCGGGAATGGTGAACAGGCCGGCGATAAGCCAGCTCATTTTCTTTTGCTTCATTTAGGTCTCTCCTGATGGGATTATTTTTTTGTGTGACAGCGATGCGGTCATGTTCGTGAGCATAACTGCATGCATGCCATCCTACTAAGGATAGCAATATCAAACCAATTGATTATTTCTCAATTCCCATTCCTGGAGCATATACATGAGAATCAGTTTGGATAGCGCAGGCGCGCCACTTCGCGCAAGGTGGCCAGCATGGCCTCGGCACCGGGCGAGAGCTGGTGCCCGCGCCGGGTGACGATGCCATACACGTCCATGCGCACGCCGAAATCGAAGGGGATCACGGCCAGCAGGCCGCTATCGATATACGGCTGCATCAATTCGCCCGGCATCGCGACCACCATGTCGCTTCCGGCCAGCAGATTGGCGATGACGGGCAAGGCCATGGTCTCGACCGTTTCCACCGGCGGTTCCAGTCCCTGGGACAGGAACAGTGCGGTGAGGCGGTCGCGCAGGATGCTGCCCGAGGGTGGCAGGATCCAGCTATGGCGGGACAGTTCGGCCAGGTTGAGGCCGGATTGCTGCAAGAGCGGATGGCCGGTGCGCACGATCAGGCTGTGCGGTTCGTCCGTCACCGGTTCGAAGTGCAGTTCATTGGCGGCATCGGAATCGAGGATGCGGCCGACGACAATGTCGAGTTCGCCGCCACGCAGGCGCTCGATCAGCAGCTTGCTGGTGTCGACCGTGATCGACACATGCACGCGCGCATGGCGCCGTTTCAACAGGTTGACCGCTTCCGGCACCAGGGTGGTGGCCGGGGTGAGCACGCTGCCGACGTTGACCCGCCCGCGCGCGCCGGCCAGCAGTTCCATGACTTCCTGGTGGGCCGCATCCATCTCGGCCAGCGCCGCGCCGGCGCGGCGGATCAGCACCGCCCCGTACCAGGTCGGCGACACCCCGCGCGGCAGGCGTTCGAACAGCTGCACGCCGAGCACGTGCTCGAGTTCGGCCAACAGCTTGGACGCGGCCGGCTGGGTCAGGTTGGCGGCCTGGGCCGCATGCATGATGGAGCCATGCCGTCCCAATTCCACCAGCAGCACCAGATGACGGGTCTTGAGGTGGGACCGGACGAAGCGGTCGGAACGGAGATCTGTCATGCCTGCCGCTTAGTTATTGAATAAGGGAAAGTTTTGATCATAGATTGCAAACGAACGATCGGTCAATTTTGCGTTTGAGGGACGTAGCAGCTGAACAACACAGCCGGAAGCGCGTGCCGGCGCGTCGCGCGCGCGAAGCCGGCGTGGCCTCAGACCATGCTTACCATTCAGCCACAGTGCCGTCGGCCAGGCGCCACAAGGGATTCTTCCAGTCCGGCGCGTTCTGGCTCATGAAGCGCACCTTCGCTTCGTCGATCTCCACGCCCAGGCCCGGCTTGGGCAGCGGGCGGATATAGCCCTGTTCGAGTTTGAAGTCGTCTTTGTTGATGACGTAGTCGAGCAGTTCGGCTCCCTTGTTGTAGTGAATGCCCATGCTCTGTTCCTGGATCACCGCGTTGTAGGACACGAAGTCGACCGCCAGGCACGATGCCAGCGCCACCGCTCCCAGCGGGCAATGCGGCGCCAGCGCCACGTCGTAGGCTTCGGCCATGGCGGCGATCTTGACGCATTCGGTGATGCCGCCGGCGTGCGACAGGTCCGGCTGCAGGATCGCCAGGCCGCCCTGTTCGAACACATGCTTGAATTCGAAGCGCGAGAACATGCGCTCGCCCGCGGCCAGCGGAATCGAGGTGTGGGCGGCCAGCCGGGGGTAATGCTCGTACTGCTCGGCCAGCACCGGCTCTTCGACGAACAGCGGGCGGAACGGTTCGAGTTCCTTGAGCAGCACCTTGGCCATGGGCGCGGCCACGCGGCCGTGGAAATCGATGCCGAATTCGATGTCGTTGCCGAAATGCTCGCGGATCTCCGCGATGCGCGCCACCGCCGCGTCGATCGCCTTGGCCGTGTCGATCATGCCGAGTTCCTCGGTGCCGTTCATCTTGAAGGTGTCGAACCCGGCTTCGCGCAGCGCGGCGATGCCGGCGATGACGTCGCTCGGACGGTCGCCGCCGACCCAGCTGTAGGTCTTCATCTTGTCGCGCACCAGCCCGCCCAGCAGTTCGTAGACGGGCTTGCCCATGACCTTGCCCTTGATGTCCCACAGGGCCTGGTCGATGCCGGCGATGGCGCTCATCAGGATCGGGCCGCCGCGGTAGAACCCGGCCCGGTACATCACCTGCCACAGGTCGTTGATGCGGGCCGGGTCTTGCCCGACCAGGTAATCGGACAGTTCGTGCACGGCCGCTTCAACCGTGCGCGCGCGCCCTTCGATAACCGGTTCGCCCCAGCCGACCACGCCCTCGTCCGTCTCGATCTTGAGCAGCATCCAGCGCGGCGGTAAACGGAAAGTCGTCAGTTTGGTGATCTTCATGGTCGGGAGAAGCGCGATCGCGTCGGGGTTGTTCCGGTGGAACTAGTCTAAAACGATCAGCTAGATCATAAATATGAAAGATTAGGCAAGAAGCATACTGTTATCGCATACCGCGCGCAAATCTGATTGGTGCGCCAGGTGCCGGCCAGCGACTGGCTCAGCTACAACAACATGCTGGCCCAGACCATGAACAACGTCACGGTGCGCTATAACAGGCCGGTGATGATCACGGAGGTGGGCATGGACTGGCAGCAGGCCAGCACGGCCAACAAGATGATGACCGACCTGCTGGGCAAGGTGAAATGGCTGGGTGACAAAGGGGCCGGCGTGTTCTGGTGGGAACCGCAGGCCTATCCAGGCTGGCAGGGTTACACGCTGGCATCGCGATCGATCCGTTCTGATCAGTAGTAAGCAGGCGGCGGCTTGCGCCGCCTGCTCAATGCACGCTAGCGCCCGCGGCGTGCGCTCACGGCCAGCGCGCAACCGGCGAACAGCATCAACAGCACGGTCGACGGTTCCGGAACATTAACGCTGCTCTGGCTGCTGGCGTTCGTCAGCACTGACCAATCCCATTCGTTCGGCGCGCTCCCTGGTTGCAGGGCAACCGTGCCCAGGTCGCCATCGGCGCCGAGGTAAGCCACATCGTTGAACAATGCCCAGGCGAAGGTGGTACCGGCGTCGCCATTGTCGAAGGCAAAGCCGACGTCAAACGAGAATACACCGCCCAGCGTGATTGCTTGCGTCCAATCGCTGCCGCCGTTGGCATTGCTGAACACCAGCGGACCAGGCGCGGCACCGGTCACGGTTCCATTCACGCTCGCCGGCCCCGTCAGCGCACCGGACAGATTACTTACCGTCGCCGTGGCCGGCGCGGCATCGGTCAAGCCGAGGAAAGTCAGTCCCAGATAAGCCGGCCCGGTTCCCAGCGTGGACGTATCGATCGTCACACTGTAGATGGGACCAGCCCAAGCCTGTCCCGCACCGCACAGCAGGGATACGGCCAGGATGGTCCTGGCCAACAAGTCGTTCAGATAGCGCATTTATGTCTCCTTAATATTTAACGCTGATCAGCTTACGGGTGTAGCTGATGGGCGCTTTCGATGGGTTGCTGAAGGTGGTGGTCAGGGTCACACTCTGTCCGGCGGCGAGGTCGGTCGTGGGCAGCGTGATGTAAGGCACGCCATCCTTGACGCCGGTGGCATTGTCAAGCGTGACGCCGCTCGGCAGCCCCTGCAGGTGCAAGTGCAAAGGTCCGCTGACCGTTTGCTGTCCAGGGTTGCTGATGGTGACCGTGCCGCTGTACTTCTGGGTAAAGCGGTTCGCCGTGAGCCCGGACTGCAGCATCTTCACGTTGCCGCTCACATCGGCCGGCGCCAGCAGATCGTAACGGGTGCCGTGGAAGCGGAACTCGCCGTAGGACGAAATGCCGGGATAGGCCGGATCGGTCGCTATGCCGGGATGGTCCACCCGCACCAGGAAGTAGCGGTAGCGCTCATCCTCCAGTCCCGGGATCGCCGGGATCACCTCCATTTCGAAGTTGCGCGCGCTGGTGTCGCTCGTCTCGCGGCTGGTCAGCAGGGTCCAGGTGCTCTTGTCGTTCGAGCCGTAGACGTTGATGCCCTGCGAGCGGTTGGCGAACATGAAGCGCGCCTGGATACCGAAGGCGTTGACCGAGACGCGATAATTTTCGCCGAAGTCGATGGTGACCGGGGCGCGCAGGTCACCCGAATAGCTGTTGTAATCGCCATCGACCAGGATCGGCGCCCGGGTGACGTCCAGCCCGACCGCGGTCACCATTTTCTTGCTCCAGTCCAGGCTGCCGTCCAGGGCCACGCGCGGATTGACCAGCTCAAGCTTGGCCACCACCGCCCTTACCGACTTGAGCAGATTGGGGAACTCGGCATCGGAGACGGTGGACACGCTTTGCTGCAGCGGCGCCAGCTCCGCGATAAACGTGGCCAGCGAGGGCGTGGTGTAGATGGCTGACGGATCGTAGCCGCCCTGCGCCGCCGCGAACGCGGCTTGACGGTCGGCCTGCACGCTCAGCCTGGCGGTCATGGTGTTGACCGACACCCCATCGGTCGCGCTGATGATGATCTCGTGGATGCCGGCCTGGGCTGCGGTCGGGGTCCAGTTGAATGCGCCGGTCGACGTGTTCAGCGTGGCGCCCTCGGGAAGGCTGATTGCCGCGTAGGTGACGGTGTCGCTGGCATTGGCGTCGGTGGCGGTATAGCTGGCCTGGTACGGCACGCCTTGCACGACCAGCTCGGTTTCCGGAAAGACCGGCATCGCGAACACCGGCGGCGTCAATTGCGATTGCGCCGACGGGTTCACGAAGTCGACGTCCACGGTCGAGCCTTCGGCACCGGTGAACTTGAAATAAATGATGTTGGCGCCCAGCCAGCGTCCGTTGATGGCGGCGGCGGCCGTGTCCGGAACAATGTAGCGCCACTGCCCGGCGGTGTCCGGCACGGTGATCACGCTCCATGGGCTGGCGTCCTCGGCGGCGCTGGCGGACAGCTTGGTCACGCCGTGGGTGCGCACCATCATGCCCATCGGCGCGAACTTGCTGCGGTCCGGGTATTGCACGTCGTGAAAGACCACGGTGGCGCCGGCCGGCGTCACGTTGGCGTGGCCATAGGTGCGCTGGGAGTCGCTCTCGGTCGTCCATTCGCCGTTCAGGAAGATGGCCTTGCGCTCGGTTTCGAGCATGCCGTTGCCGGCCGGCGGCGCGACCCCGGTCAGTGCTTTGGGCAAGGTCAGGAAAGCTTCCGAACCCAGGTCCTTGTTGTTCGGTGTCCCGGGGCCCCAGCGCGTCGCAAAGTCGTTTGCTTGCGCGGCGGCGGTGGCCAGGAAAGGCGCTACCGCCTCGACGTCCACGCCTTCCTCGTATTTATAGACGTTGTAGACCTCGGGAATGCCGCCCACTTCGTACAGCCGGCCGCGATAGGCTTCCGACATGGTGGAGGTACCGCCGGTGGTATCGGCCCACGGCGCCTTATAGCCCAGCATGAACTGCGCGTAAGCGTTGGCGCCCATGAGCAGCCGGTTGCCGCCGAACTTGTAGACGCTGACGGCATCGCTGGAGGTCGACGGCATCCCGGTGAAGGGATCGACCTTGGTGCCTTGCGAGTTCACGATGCGCAGCAGCCCGATCAGGTTATCCACGTTGTCGCCGCCGTGGGCCTGGTCGCGCGCCATTTCCTGGATCTGGTAGAACGGATAGCCGACCTTGTTCAAGGGATTGGCGGCATCGATCAGCGGAATCAGCGGCAGAATGGCGCCGTTGATGTCCTGCCTGGTCGAGCTCGCGTTAACCGTCATCCATTCGACCGTTTCGTCATAGCGCGCCTTGTTGTCGGTGAAGATCGCGCCGGCCATGCGGCCCACCAGCGAATACACGTGCTGGTTCATGAAGCGCTCCTTGCTGGCGAAGAAGGTGCGCTCCATCGGGTCGATCAGATTGTCCTTCAGTTTCTGGGTATCGGTATCGGTCCAGGCGAGCGGATAGGCGGTATAGCTGGGGTCGGCCCAGCTGTAGCGCATGATCTCGGCGGCGGCCAGCATGCGGTACAGGGGCACGCCCGTGTGGATGTGCGCATCCGGATAGTAGGCATACCCGTTCGGATTCATGTTGCTCCAGGTGCGCAGGATCCGCATCGCATTGCGGCGGTATTCGTTGCGTCCGGTGACGTAGTAAAGGATCGCCTGCGTCAGGGCGCCTTGCGAATCGTTGATGATGCGGGTCTGGGCCGTGCTGCCATTGAAGTTCGGCGTATTGGGCATATCGACCTTGCTGGCGTCGCGATTGGTCGGCAGCAGGTTGATGTTGGCGTAGTTGCAGCAGACCGTGCTCAAGGTGTTGAAATAGCTCTTGTACGGTTCGACGTCGGCGCGCACCTGCGCGCGCGCATAATCGAGCTGATCGAGGGTGAAGCCCAGGTTCGGATGCTTCAGGCCGGCGGCGCTGACCGTTGGCTGTGCCGCCGGCGTCGCCACGAAGCTGAGCGCATGGGCTGGCGCACCGGAAAATGCCAGCAGCGCCGCGGCGACCGCCATTGCGCCGATTTTGGCGTTGAAGGGGGCGCGTTGCGCCCTCCGCCCGAGAAGCGAATTGGAATGCTTGTGCATGGATATTGTCCCTGTTGTTGTTTACCAAGTCGGTGTTACATATCGATGACACCTGTCTCCCAACCGTGTTATCGATACCACAAGGACTATAGCACGGACGTTTCGATAAATAAATGACAATTTTGTTATCGATATCTCGAAATCTTGCAAAGAATGCATATCTGCAAAAGGGCACGCCAATGCAAACAGGGCCGCCGCCCCTTTCGGAACGACGGCCCTGCTCTCTTTCCTCCTATTGATTAGTGCTGGTAAGCGCCGATGTCGAAGCCGGTCGAAGCATTACGTGGACGATCCAGGAAATCGGTGCTTGGCGCGTAGGTCGAGGTACCACGTGCAATCGCCGGCGAGCTGGTCGAAATGCGCAGGTTCGGCGTACCGGTGCGGGTGTAGGCGATAAATAGCGGATTGGTCGACACCGTGTTGTGGTGTGTCAGGCCGTTCTTCAGGCCGAAGTTGTAGGTAGGGTTCTGATACACCAGGTTGTTGTAGTAGGCGTTGTTCTTGCCGGTCGTGCCCTGCTCCGAAATGCCATACCGGTTGTCGAACACGATGTTGTTGTATACCTTCACGTTGTCGGCCGCACCGCTGTAACGGTAGTGGTCGCCCGCACCCACGATGATGCCGGTGTCCGAGGCCACCACGGTATTGTTGGAGATGATGACGTTGTGCGCATCGTGCCACAGGTGGATGGCAGCTTCGGCCACGCGGTACACCACGTTGTTGGTGATCGAACCGGTGGTGCTGAAATAGATACCCTGGACATAACGGCAGCCCGCAGGTCCGATGTCATGGACCAGGTTCGAGGTCACCGTGCCCGACACGCCGCCATAGTAGGCATCCACGCCGATCGCCGAACCGCCGCCGCTGGTGCAGGTGATGTTGCGGGCGATGTGGTGCACGTGGTTGTTGCGGATGACGTCATACGAACCACCGGTATAAATGCCGGCGGTCCAGCGCGTGCCGCTCACGTGGTTGGTGCCGTCGACATCGAAACCGACGATGTCGACATAGTTGCCGCGGTTATCCCAGGCAGTGTTATTGGGCGACTTGGACGGCGGCACCACTTTGGCGCCCCAGCGCGTGGTCGACACGTAGTAGATACGCGCGCTGGAGGTACCGCTGATGGTGGTCTTGATGTTGCCGGTGTAGGTGCCGGGGGCAACCCAGACCGTGGTGCCGGGCCGGGTCGAGCGTGCCGCGCGCGCCAGTGTGCGCCATGGCCTGGTGGAGGTGCCGGTGTTGCTGTCGTTGCCGGTAGGCGAGACGTAGTAATTGTACGGCGTGGCCGGGGTCACCGCCAGGGCGGTCACCGGCGCGGTGGTGCCGACCAACTGTGGCTGCACATTGCCGTCGGTAAGGGTTAAGGTAGCGCCGGCGACGGAGGAATCGTCCTGGCCGGCTGAGGTGGCGTCATAGCCTTTGACCGAAAATTCAGCCGGCGCAGCGGGAGCAGGAGCCAAAGCCGCAGCCGGTGAAGCTGCGTCGACTGGAGCGACGGCCTGGGCGTCCGCCGGAGCGGCCTGGGCAGGGGCGGCGCTGTCGACGCTGCTGACCATGGCCAGCGTGCGGTCTTGCTGGGTCGCCTGGGCGGGATTGCCCTGGTCGCTACCGGCGCCGCAAGCGGCCAGAAGGACCGTGATGCTGCTGCAAACGAGTGCGTTGAGACGAATTTCCGAAGCAAAAGTGACAAACTTATTCATCAAAGGTTCCTTACCTAAACGTGGTGAATGGATA
>CBFGOU010000110.1:0-10851 GCA_965650445.1 uncultured Oxalobacteraceae bacterium
TGCAAAATATCACCGGCTTCATGGTGGGCCGCAAATACGAAAACGAGGGCATCGCGCGCAACGGCGCCAAGATGGTCACCGCCGTGGCCACTGCGGCGGTCCCGAAGTTCACCGTCATCATCGGCGGCAGTTTCGGCGCCGGTAACTACGGCATGTGCGGCCGCGCATTCTCGCCGCGCTTTTTGTGGATGTGGCCGAACGCGCGCATTTCCGTCATGGGCGGCGAGCAGGCCGCCTCGGTGCTGGCCACCGTCAAGCGCGACGGCATCGAAGCCAAGGGCGGCAGCTGGACCGGGCAGGAGGAAGCGGCCTTCAAGCAGCCGGTCAAGGACCAGTACGAGCACCAGGGCCATCCCTACTACGCCAGCGCGCGCCTGTGGGACGATGGCGTCATCGATCCCGCCGACACCCGCATGGTGCTCGGACTCGGCCTGTCGGCGGCCTTCAACGCGGAGATTCCGGACACCCGCTTCGGCGTCTTCAGGATGTAAGGGGCAAGCAAAATGGACTTTCATACCTTAAGCGTCAGCATCGACAGCCACGTGGCCACGGTTACCATGAACCGGCCGGATGTACGCAACGCCTTCAATGACACCAGCATCAACGAGCTGGCGCTGGCCTTCGATGAAGTGGGCCAGAACGACCATGTGCGCGCCATCGTGCTGGCGGCCACCGGCCCGGCCTTCTGCGCCGGCGCCGACCTGAACTGGATGGGCAGGATGGCGGCCTACTCGAACGCCGAAAACACCGCCGACGCGGCGCGCCTGGCCGACATGCTGCGCACGATTTACCACTGCCCCAAGCCGGTGGTGGCCAAGGTGCAGGGCGACTGCTACGCCGGCGGCATGGGCCTGGTGGCCGCCTGCGACATCGCCGTGGCCGCGCGCGAGGCCAATTTCTGCCTGAGCGAAGTCCGGCTCGGGCTGATTCCCGCGGCGATCTCGCCCTACGTGATCCGTGCCATGGGCGAGAACGCTGCGCGCCGCTATTTCCTCACCGCCGAGCGCTTCAACGCCCAGGAAGCGCTGCGCATCGGCTTCGTGCACGATATCTGCGAGGCCGACGCGCTCGACGCCGAAGTGGCGGCCATCGTTACCTCGCTGGTGTCGAATGGCCCGCACGCGGTGGCCCAGGCCAAGGTGCTGGTGCGCGACATGGCCGGCCAGAGCATTACCGACGCGCTGCTGATGGACACGGCCGAGCGCATCGCGCATATCCGCGCCAGCAGCGAAGGGCGCGAAGGCGTTGCGGCCTTTCTCGAAAAGCGCAAACCGGGATGGCTGAACGTATGACGCAATCGGATCTGGTCGCGCGCAGCCTGCGCAGCGTATGGCACCCCTGCACCCAGATGCAGCACCACGAAACCGTGCCGCTGATCCCGGTCAGCCACGGGCGCGGGGTGTGGCTGTACGACCATGACGGCAAGCGCTATCTGGACGCGATCAGTTCATGGTGGGTCAACCTGTTCGGGCACGCCAACCCGCGCATCAACGCCGCGCTGAAAGACCAGCTCGACCAGCTGGAACACGCGATGCTGGCCGGATTCACCCACGAGCCGGTGGTGCGCCTGTCCGAAAAGCTGTCCGACATGACCGGCAATGTGCTCGGCCACGCCTTTTACGCCTCCGACGGCGCATCGGCCGTGGAAATCGCCCTCAAGATGAGTTTCCACGCCTGGCGCAACGCCGGCCGCGCCGGCAAGCAGGAATTCGTCTGCCTCGAAGGCAGCTACCACGGCGAGACCATCGGCGCGCTCGCCGTCACCGACGTGGCGCTGTTCAAGGATGCCTATGGCCCGCTGCTGCGCGCCGCCCGCACCGTGGCCTCGCCCGACGAGCGCAACGGCGAATCGGCCGAAGCGGCGGCGCGCCGCGCCGCGGCAGACGTGCAGGCGCTGTTCGAACAGCGCGGCCAGCACATCGCCGCCATCATCATCGAACCGCTGGTGCAGTGCGCCAGCGGCATGGCGATGCACGATCCGCTCTACCTCAAGCTGGTGCGCGAACTGTGCGACCGCCATGAGGTGCACCTGATCCTCGACGAGATCGCCGTCGGGTGCGGCCGCACCGGCACCTTTTTCGCCTGCGAACAGGCGGGGGTCTGGCCGGATTTCCTGTGCCTGTCCAAGGGCATCAGCGGCGGCTACCTGCCGCTGTCGCTGGTGCTCACGCGCGACGAGATCTACCAGGCCTTCTACAGCGCCGACGTCACGCGCGGCTTCCTGCATTCGCACTCGTACACCGGCAATGCGCTGGCCTGCCGTGCGGCGCTGGCGACATTGCAGATATTCGAGGACGACAATGTCATCGAGGCGAACAAGACACGCGCGGCCAGGCTGACACGCGCGCTGGCGCCGCTGGCCGGACACGAGCGGGTGCGCCACCTCCGCCAGCGCGGCATGATCTGGGCCTTCGACGCGCTTGAGGCCGATGCCGCGCGCGCGGCCAGCTTCTCGCGCCGCTTCTTCACCTGCGCGCTCGATCACGAGCTGCTGCTGCGCCCGATCGGCACCACCGTCTACCTGATGCCGCCGTACGTGCTGTCCGACGAGGAAATCGACGGCCTGGCCGAACGTACCCGGCGCGTCTTCGAGAAAGTCATTGCATGAACCTGATTGCCGACATCGAGCGCCAGCTGCGCCAGCTCGACGAACAAAGCCTGACACGCACCCGCCGGGTGGTCGATTCCGCCTGCGGGCCGCGCATCACGGCCGGTGGCCGGTCGATCCTGGCTTTTTGCAGCAACGATTACCTCGGCCTGGCCGCGCATCCGCGCCTGATCGAGGCCACCGCCGAAGGTGCGCGCCGCTATGGCGCGGGCAGCGGCGCGTCCCACCTGATCAGCGGCCACAGCCGCGCGCATCAGGACCTGGAAGACCGCCTGGCCGCGTTCATGGCGCCGGAGATCGGCTCGGTTGCCGCATTGTCGTTCTGCACCGGCTACATGGCCAACCTCGCCATCCTGACCGCGCTCGGCGCGGACGGCGACGGAGAGATTTTTTCGGAAGCGCTGAATCACGCCTCGCTGATCGACGGCGCCAGGCTGGCGCGCGCGAACGTCAAGGTATATCCGCATGCCGACACCGAGGCGCTGGACAAGCTGCTCGCGGCCAGCAACGCGCGCACCAAGCTGGTCGTCACCGACAGCGTGTTCAGCATGGACGGCAATATCGCCCCCCTGGCCGCGCTGCTGGCGCTGTGCGAACGCCACGGTGCCTTCCTGATCATCGACGACGCGCACGGCTTCGGCGTGCTGGGCGCGAACGGCCGCGGCGTCCTCGAACACCTTGGCCTGCGCTCGCCCAACATCGTCTACATGGGCACCCTGGGCAAGGCGGCTGGTGTCGGCGGCGCTTTCGTCGCCGCGCACGCCAGCGTGATCGAACTGCTGGTGCAGCGCGCCCGGCCCTACATCTACACCACCGCCACGCCGCCGGCCCTGGCGCATGCGCTGCTGGCCAGCCTGGACATCATCGGCGGCGCCGAAGGGCGCGCGCGGCGCGCCCACCTGAACGCATTGATCGCGCAGCTGGACCAGTCGCTGGCGCTGGAGCGCTGGCAGCGCGGCGCATCGGTCACCGCGATCCAGCCGCTGGTCATCGGAGAGAACGACGCCACCGTGCGCGCCGGCGCGGCCTTGTACGAGCAGGGCCTGTGGGTGGCGGCGATCCGGCCGCCGACCGTACCGGCGGGCACCGCGCGCCTGCGCGTGACGCTGTCGGCGGCCCATACGCACGACGACGTGGCGCGGCTGTGCGCCGCGCTCAATGAACTGGAAAGGAAGGTCACATGAGCTTGAACGATCCCGTCCCGCTCGCGGCGAGCGAACCGGTGCTCGCGGCCGAACCCGAACCGGCGGTGGCGGGCCTGCCCTCGCGCTTCTGCTGCTTCGTCACCGGCACCGATACCGAAATCGGCAAGACCCTGGTCTCGGCGGCGATCCTGCACAAGCTGGCGTCCGGCGGCGTGCGCGCCTGCGGCATGAAGCCGGTGGCGGCCGGCGCCGTCATGCGCGACGGCGAACTGCATAACGACGACGCCGACCTGCTCATCGCGGCCGGCAATGTGCACCTGCCGGCGAACATCACTACCCCCTACATGCTGCGCGAGCCGGCCGCGCCGCACATCGCCGCCGCGCTCGACGGCGTGTCCATCGACGCGGTGCCGATCATCGCCGCCTATGCCGAAATCGCCGCCGCCTCCGACGCGGTGGTGGTCGAAGGCGTGGGCGGCTTCCGGGTGCCGTTCTCGGACGACTTCGACAGCGCCGACATGGCCGAGCAGCTCAATCTGCCGGTGATCCTGGTGGTGGGCGTGCGCCTCGGCTGCATCAGCCACGCGCTGCTGACGGTCGAAGCGATCGTCGCGCGCAACCTGGTGCTGGCCGGCTGGGTCGCCAACGAAGTCGATGCCGACATGCGCTTCACCGACGAGAACGTCGCGGCGCTGGCCCAGCGCATTCCGGCCCCGCTGCTGGGCCGCGTACCGTATATGCAAGCAGCGACGGCGCAAGACGCCGCCCGATTTATCGACCTCGCGGGTCTGCCAGGCTGGCCGTCCGCGCGGATTTAAACATAGAAGGAAAATGTAATGTCCCAAACCCAAGCCGTCTCGTTCCACCCGCCTGCCGCCGCGATCACCTTGCCGGAGGCGGCGACCTGGCCGCTGGCCGACGTGCTGGCCCTGTTCGAGCTGCCCTTCAACGACCTGCTGTTCAAGGCGCAAACGCTGCACCGCGCCCATTTCCCGGACGGCGACGTCGAACTGGCCACGCTGTTGTCGATCAAGACCGGCGGCTGCGAGGAAGACTGCGGCTACTGCCCGCAGGCCGCGCGCTACGACACCGGCGTCGAAGCCAAGAAGATGCTCGGCATCGACACCGTGCTCGACGCGGCGCGCCAGGCCAAGGCCAACGGCGCCACGCGCTTCTGCATGGGCGCGGCCTGGCGCAGCCCGAAAGAACGCGACATGGACAAGGTCGAAGAGATGGTGCGTGAAGTCAAAGCGCTTGGCCTGGAGACCTGCGCCACCCTGGGCATGCTGGAAGAGGGCCAGGCCGACCGCCTGAAGGACGCCGGCCTGGACTACTACAACCACAACCTCGACACCGCGCCGGAGTTCTACAACAACGTCATCTCGACCCGCGAATACCAGGACCGCCTGGATACGCTGGGCCGCGTGCGCAACGCCGGCCTGAAGGTCTGCTGCGGCGGCATCGTCGGCATGGGCGAAACGCGTCTGCAGCGCGCCGGCCTGATCGCCCAGCTGGCCAACCTGAATCCGTATCCGGAATCGGTGCCGGTCAACCATTTGGTGCAGGTGGAAGGCACGCCGCTGCACGGCCTGGACCCGCTCGATCCGTTCGAATTCGTGCGCACCATCGCGGTGGCGCGCATCACCATGCCGAAGGCGCGCGTGCGCCTGTCGGCGGGCCGCCGCCAGATGGGCGAAGCGGTGCAGGCCATGTGCTTCCTGGCCGGCGCCAACTCGATTTTCTACGGCGACAAGCTGCTCACCACCGACAACCCGGAAGCCGAGGACGACCGCGCGCTGCTGGCCAAGCTGGGCTTGAGCACCCGCGCCAATACGCTGGAGTCGGCTCCGAAAGAGCGCTGCGGCGGCTAAAAAAAGGCAGTATCCACCCCACGAGGGACCACATGTTCACAAAAATACTGATCGCCAACCGTGGCGAGATCGCATGCCGTGTGGCCGCTACCGCGCGCCGCATGGGCATCAAGACCGTGGCCGTGTATTCCGAAGCCGATGCGAACGCAAAGCATGTGGCAGTCTGCGACGAGGCGGTCCTGATCGGACCTGCGGCAGCCAAGGAAAGCTATCTCTGCGCCGGCAAGATCATTGCGGTGGCCCTGGCCACCGGCGCGCAGGCCATCCATCCGGGCTACGGCTTCCTGTCCGCGAACGCCGCCTTCGCCGACGCCTGCATCGATGCGGGCCTGGTGTTCATTGGCCCGCCGGCGTCCGCCATGCGCGCCATGGGGTCCAAGTCGGCCGCCAAGGCGCTGATGGAAAAGGCCGACGTGCCGCTGGTGCCGGGCTACCACGGCGATGAGCAGGACCCCGATTTCCTGCAGGCCCAGGCCGACCGTATCGGCTATCCGGTGCTGCTCAAGGCCAGCGCCGGCGGCGGCGGCAAGGGCATGCGCGTGATCGAGCGGGCCGGCGATTTCAAGGCCGCGCTGGCGTCGTGCAAGCGCGAAGCGGTCAGCTCCTTCGGCGACGACAAGGTCCTCGCCGAAAAGTACCTGACCCGCCCGCGCCACATCGAAATCCAGGTGTTCGCCGACACGCTCGGCAACTGTATTTACCTGCACGAGCGCGACTGCTCGGTGCAGCGCCGTCACCAGAAAGTTCTGGAAGAAGCCCCCGCGCCGGGCATGACGCCGGAGCGCCGCGCCGCCATGGGCCAGGCCGCCGTGGCTGCCGCGCGCGCGGTCGGCTACGTCGGTGCCGGCACCGTCGAATTCATCGCCAACCAGGACGGTTCGTTCTACTTCATGGAGATGAATACCCGACTGCAGGTCGAGCATCCGGTCACCGAAATGATCACCGGACTCGATCTGGTCGAGTGGCAGCTGCGCGTGGCGGCGGGCGAAGCGCTGCCGCAGACGCAGGACCAGCTGGCGCTGCGCGGCCACGCCATCGAAGCGCGCGTATATGCGGAAAATCCCGAGAAGGGCTTCCTGCCCTCGATCGGCACGGTGCGCTACATGGCCACGCCGGACGCGGCGGCGTTCGAGCGGGGCGACGTGCGCATCGACTCCGGCGTGCGCGCCGGCGACGCCATCTCGCCGTTCTACGACCCGATGATCGCCAAGCTGATCGTCTGGGGCGAGGACCGCGGCCAGGCCCTGGCGCGCATGGCGCAGGCGCTGGGCGAGTTCCATGTGGTCGGCCTGTCGACCAATATCGCCTTTCTCAAGCGCCTGGTCGAATGCGCGCCGTTCGCCGGCGCCGACCTCGACACCGGCCTGATCGAGCGCCATCACGACAGCCTGTTCGCGCCGCTGCAGGCCGCGCCGGCGGCGGCGCTGGCGCTGGCGGCGGTGGCGCTGGCCGAGAGCGAACGCCAGGATTCGAGCGATCCCTGGGCCAGCCCGGCCGGGTGGCGTATGCATGGTGCATGGCAGCGCCAGATCATCTTCAGCGACGCGCGCACGGATGCGGCAAATGAACAGCCATTCAAGCTCGCGCTGCGCTACCATGCACATGGCTGGACGCTGCAAGCAGGCGCTATCGACGCCGATGTCAGCCTCGCCGGGCGCGAAGACAAGCGCCTGTCGATCACACTGGACGGGGCCGCTATCCGCGGCAGCGTTGCACGTGACGGTGATGTGTTCCACGTATTTACCGGCGGCCGCCATTACCCGCTGACCTACCATGACCCGATGGCCCACGCCGGCGAGCACGAACATGCCGGCGGCACCCTCGGTGCGCCGATGCCGGGCAAGGTGGTCGCGGTGCTGGCGGCCAAAGGCCAGCAGGTCAGGAAGGGCGACCCGCTCGTCATCATGGAAGCGATGAAAATGGAACATACCATCTCGGCGCCGTCCGACGGCCGGGTCGAGCAAGTGCTGTACCAGGTGGGGGATCAGGTCGCCGACGGCGCACCGTTGCTGGAGTTCGAAGCGGCCTGAGAAAAATAAACAAAAAGAACGCCGTAGGAGACAACGATGCGTATTCTGGTGTACCGGCCCGATGCCGGCATCAACCTGTGGGTGACCGACCTGCAGGCGGCCTTGCCGCAGGCCGAGGTGGTCCCGTACCGCGAGGGCGAATCGCTCGCGCCGTGCGATTACGCGGTGGTGTGGTCGCCCCCCCAGGCGCTGCTCAGGGTGCTGGCCGAGGTCAAGGCGATCTTCCTGATGGGCGCCGGCGCTGACGCGATTCTCAAGTATGGCGATGCGCTGCCCGCCACGCCCATCGTGCGGGTGGGCGACGCCGGCATGGGCCTCCAGATGGTGGAGTACGTCACCCACGCGGTGCTGCGCTACTACCGCCGTTTCGACGAATACGACAAACAGGCGCGCCGCGGCGTGTGGGCGCCCCTGCCGCTGGTGCCGAAGGACGAGTTCAGCGTGGGCGTGCTGGGCGCCGGCAAGCTGGGATGCCGCGTGCTCGGCGGCTTGGCGCATTTCGGCTTTCCGCTGCGCACCTGGAGCCGCACGCCCAAAGAGATCGATGGCGTGCAAAGCTTCCACGGCAGCGCCCAGCTCGACGCCTTCCTGGCCGGCACGCGGGTCCTGGTGTGCATGCTGCCGCTCACGCCCGAGACGGCCAATCTGCTCGACCGCGCGCATCTGTCCAGGCTGCCGCAGGGCGCTTACCTGATCAACGTGGCGCGCGGCGCCCACGTGTCGGAGCCGGATCTGATGGCGCTGATCCGCGCCGGCCACATTGCCGGCGCCACGCTCGACGTGTTCCGCAACGAGCCGCTGCCCGGCCCGCACCCGTTCTGGGACGAGCCGCGCGTCACCATCACGCCGCACATCAGCGGCACCACCGTGCGCGCCGACAGCATCGTGCAGATCGCCGGCAAGATCGGCGCGCTCGAGCGCGGCGAGCCGGTCGACGACGTCATCGACCGGGCGCGCGGCTACTAACCATCGAGGAATGCCATGAACTTACCGGCCAAGGTCAAGATCGTCGAAGTCGGCCCGCGCGACGGGCTGCAGAACGAAGCGCAGTCGGTTCCGGCCGAGGTCAAGACCGCGCTGGTTGACCGCCTGTCGCGCGCGGGATTCCAGAACATCGAAGCGGCCGCCTTCGTGTCGCCCAAGTGGGTGCCGCAGATGGCCACCAGCGCGGCGGTGATGGCGGCCATCGCGCGCCGCGCCGGCACGATTTACTCGGCGCTGACGCCCAATATGCAGGGCTTCGAAGCGGCGCTGGCGGCCAGGGCGGATGAGGTGGTGATCTTTGGCTCGGCCTCGGAGGCCTTCTCGCAAAAGAACATCAACTGCTCGATCGCCGAATCGATCGCGCGCTTCGACAGCGTGGCGGCGGCGGCGAAACAGCATGGCCTGCGCCTGCGCGGCAGCATCAGCTGCGCGTTCGGCTGCCCGTACCAGGGCGAGGTGCCGCTCGATGCCGTGGCCGACGTGGTGCGGCGCATGCGCGCGCTCGGCGTCGATGAGATCGACATCGCCGACACCATCGGCGTGGCCACCGCGCGCCAGACCCAGCGCGTGATGGAGCGCGCCGCTTCCGAGTTCCACCTGGCAGGCATCGCCGGCCACTTCCACGACACCTACGGCCAGGCCCTGGCCAACATCTACGCCAGCCTGGAAGTGGGCGTGTCGATTTTCCATTCGTCGGTCGCGGGCCTGGGCGGTTGCCCGTATGCCAAAGGCGCGACCGGCAATGTGGCCACCGAAGATGTGTTATATCTGTTGAACGGCCTCGGTATCGACACCGGCATCGATCTCGCTCAGGTGGCCGAGGCGGGCCAGTTCATCTCCACGCACCTGGGGCGCAAGGGCGCCAGCCGGGCCGGTAACGCACTCGCCGCCAGGCGGGGAGCCTAGCATGGCCACTGTCGTGCGGCCGCCCTCGGAAGAGGACTGGGAAGCGCTGAAAGCGGTGCGGCTGGCGTCGCTGCTGGACGCGCCGACGGCCTTCGGCGTCACCCACGCCGCCGTGGCCGGGTTCACCGAAGCCCAATGGCGCGAACGCGCGGCCGGCAAAGGACAGGCCCGGTTCGAGCTGGCCTTCAGCGACGGCGCGCCGGTCGGCCTGATCGGCGGCGTCATCGACGCGCGCCAGCGCTACAGCCTGATCGCCATGTGGGTGCACCCGGATTTTCGCGGACAGGACCTGGCCCGCCGCCTGGTGGACGCGATCAAGGCGCGTGCGGTCGCGGCCGGGCATGGGCGGGTCGTCCTCACGGTCGCACCAGGCAATGCGCGCGCCGTGCAATTCTATAAAAAGCAGGGCTTTGCCTTCATCGACGAATGGGAAGCACTCGACAGCCATCCGCACATCCAGCTGCAAGCAATGCAATGGGTACCCGCGTTCGCGGGGACAGGCTTATACTGATCCCATCATGATCACCTTGAAGCAGCAATGAGTACGCAAGCCTTGCACGGAATTACCTTAGAATCGATACTAACCCGGCTGGTCGGCCACTACGGCTGGGACGGGCTTGGCGAGCGGATCGATATCAATTGTTTCATCAGCGAGCCGAGCATCAAGTCCAGCCTCAAGTTTTTGCGCAAGACACCGTGGGCGCGCAAGAAGGTGGAAGACTTGTACCTGGAGACGCGGTTCACCAACTGACGAGGATGACATGGTCAACGACGACACTTCGCAACTGAAAGCGCACCTGAAGACCTTGCGCGCCAATCTGGCGGAAACCGGCGTGGTCGACGAGGAACTGCACGCCCTGCTGCGCCAGCTTGATGGCGATATCCACCAGCTGCTGGCGCGCCGCACCGCCATCGAGCCTGCCGAGGCCGACAGCGGCCTGGCCAGCCGCACGCAGGAGCTGGCGGCCCGTTTCGCGGCCGAGCATCCGCGCATGGAGCCGGCGCTGCGCGAGCTCGGCACCATCCTGTCGAACATGGGCATTTAGCCGTCTCGCAATCCAAGTTATTGAATCGACTGGCTTTTTTGCGACCGGCAGGGGAGCGGAAAATGCCCGCCGCGCGGGCCAAGGGCGGGTTTTCCGGTACAATACCGTCCAATGAGCTCCCCAACCAATCTCTTTGCGACCGTCCCCAAGCGGTCTAGCCGCGCTGCCGCCGCGCCTTTCCTGCCGATGTCCCGCGCCGAAATGGACGCGCTCGGCTGGGATTCGTGCGACGTCATCATCGTCACCGGCGACGCCTACATC
>CBFGOU010000111.1:0-10822 GCA_965650445.1 uncultured Oxalobacteraceae bacterium
CAATGGTCAGTTCGTACAAGCGCGTGGCACTCGAAAACTGTACCAGCGCGGTCAACACCTGCTCGATCAAAGTTCCGCTCATATACCGCTCGCAAAAAAATACGTACTCATTATCGTACGTATAACTTTACACGATTTGCAAGAATGCCGAGGAACTACGCATGCGCGGCACTGCGCGCTGGCGGGGGAAAGAAGAAGTGTATGAATCGGGCAACAACCGCCCGGGGGATGAGGAGGCGGTTTGGCGCTTAGCCGATGTAATTGAACAGCGACAGGCCCGACATCGACTTGAACGATTTCTGCGCCGCTTCCAGCGTGAACTGCTGCTGAGTGAACGTCGAGATCGCCTTGACCATGTCGAGGTCCTGCAGGTCCGACAAGGTAGCCGAATACTGGATGTTGAGGTCGTCGCCGGCGCTGTCGAGGTAATCGAGTTCCTTCAAGCGCGAGCCGATCGAGGCCTGCACGCCCAGCACATTGTCCAGCGCCGAATTGAGGTTGTCGTGGGTGGCATTGAGTTCGTTGGTCAGGCGCGCCTGTCCGGCCGCACTGCTGGCGGGCGTGCGCAGCGCGGTGATCAGGTTGGTGACGGTGGTGAAGATCGATTGCTTCTCGCTCGGCTTGACGCTGAACTTGTCGCCGTCGGCCGGCACGCCGGACACCTGGAAGGTCATGCCGTCGAAGGCGATCTGCTTGCCGCTCTCGTACGGCATCGGCGCGCCGACATCGAGCCCGGTGGTGGTGTCGTTGATGGTGTAGGTGGTCGCGGCCGGTGCGCCGGATATCGCGAAGCGCACCTCGTAATCGTGCCCGGTCAGCAGTTGGGCATCGCTCACCGATCCCGACGAGACGATTCCCGATCCGGTATTGGCGGCGTCAGGGCGGGTGGCGAAGGTGCCGTTGCCGGTGACGTTGTTCTCGAAAATCGAGCTGCCCGAATCGCTGATCGGCACCTGGCGCGACGAGCCGACCTGCAAGGTACGCTGTCCCTGGTCGCCCGCGTACTGGGCGCCGGTCGCGGTCTGGGTGAATGGCAAGGTGGTCGACTTGTAGCCGGAGAACAGATAGCCGCCGGCGCCGTCGGCGGTATTGGCCAGGCCGAGCAGATCGTCCAGCCGCCCGGACAGTTCGGTCGCCAGCGATTCGCGGTCGGCCTGCGACAGTGCGCCATTGCCGGCGTTGACGGCAATCGTCTTGACGTCTTCGATCAGGTTGGTGGTGCCCTGCAGCGCCAGGGTCACCTGCGACAGCGAACTGCGCGCGTTCTGGCGATTGGTGACGAACTGGGTGTTGATCGATTGCGACTGCGTCACTTCCAGCGCGCGCGCCGAGGCGATCGGGTCGTCCGCCGCCGTGAGCATGCGCCGGTTGGACGACAGCTGCAGCTGGGTCTTGGCCAGATTGCTCTGCAGGGTGCCCATCTGGTTGACACCGGTATCGAAGATCGTGTTGTTACTGATGCGCATGATGGTCTTTCGAATCGTTTAGCTTAACGGCCCAGCGACAGCAGGGTGTCGAACAAGGTGCTGGCGATCTGCATCACCTTGCCGGCGGCCTGGTAGGCCTGCTGGTAGCGCAGCAGATTGGTCGCTTCTTCGTCCAGGTTGACGCCGGCCACGTCCTGCTGGGCGGCGGTGGCCTGGGCCAGCAGCGATTCACCGGCCTGGCCATTGACCTGCACTTCGCGCGTCTTGTTGCCCACAAAACTGACCAGTTCCGCGTACGAGGACTGGAAGGTGGCGCTCTTGCCGTCGATGATGTTGGTCGACTGCAAATTGCCCAGCAGGCGCATATTGCGGTTGTCGCCCACGCCGCTGGTGTTGGGGCCGATGGTGAACTGGTCGGCCTCGGCGGGCGCACCGACGAAGGAGATGTTGATGCCGCCGAAGTTGTAGCTGGCGCCGTCCACGTACGGCACATCGGTGCCGGCCGGATAGACGGTGGCCACGCCGTTGACGGTTTGCGTGACGTCCTGGGCGGCCGGAAAACCGGTCAGGTTGCCGCTGGCGCTGTCGTAGGTCAGCGTCACCGTCGCGGCCAGGGCATTGCCCGGCTGCAGATAGGCGGCGTCGACACTGCCCTCGCTGATCTTGGCCGCGCCCTTGTTGCTGATCGGTGCGGCGGTGCTGATCGGCGCGGCGGCGGCGACCTTGCTGCGGTCGAGCAGCGACACGGCGAACTGGGCGGCGCCATTGATGGTCGGCTTGACGATAAAGCTGTCGCCGGTGGCGGCCACGCCGCTGATGGAAAAATCCACGCCGTCGATGGTTTGCGCCTGAACCTGCGGGTACGGATTGATCACCGTTTCCTGGTGGTCGGACTGGCGCGTGACGACGTAATTGTTGCCGTCGAAAGTGACCATGTAGTCGCTCTGGGTCAGCTTGGACGGATCGCTGACCGTGGCCGTCACTTCGGTCGTGCTGACGGCGCTGTTGTTGCGGTTGCGGCCGACGTAGGCCGGCGCTTCGACAAAAAACTGGCCGCCCATGACGCCGGCCTCATCCTGCCCCAGCGCGTGCTGGTCGTTGAAGGTCGCCGCCAGCGACAGCGCAATGCGGCCCAGCGAATTTTGCGCGCGGTCGAGCGTGCTGGCGCGAAATTCTAACAGGCCGCCCAGCTCGCCGCCGGACAGCGCATTGTCGCCCAGCACGGTGACCTTGTCGCCGGTGATGTAGCCGACCTGCACGCGGTTCTGGTCCGTTGGCGAACTCGTCACCGCCAGCTCGAACGCCTTGGTGCCCACCACCAGCGGCTGGCCGGTACCGACCGACACCGTCAGGCTGTTGTTGGTGCCGGCCACCACGGTGGCCTTGACCTGCTTGTTCAGTTCCGACACCAGCTGGTCGCGCGCGTCCAGCAGGTCGTTCGGCTGGCGCTGGTCGCTGGTGGAAAAATGGCCGATCTCATCGTTGAGCTGGGCGATTTGCTTGGCGTAGGAATTGATCAGCGTAACGTTCGAGGTGATCTGGGTGTTCACGCCTTCGCGGATTTCGTCCAGGCGGCCGTTCAGGCCCTGGAAGCGCGCGGCCAGCGAATCGGCGGTCGACAGCAGCGCCTGGCGCGAGGCGACCGAGGCGGGATTGGAGGCGACGTCCTGCACGCCCTTGAAAAAATCCTGCAAGGCGGGCGACAGGCCGGAAGTGGTGTCGGCCAGCAGGTTGTCGACCTGGCTGATCTGCGCGTAAAACGAGTCGAGCGAACTTTTCGACGCTTGCGCCGAGCGCACCTGCGAAGTCAGGAAGTTGTCGGAATAACGCTTGATGGAGCCGATTTCGGTGCCGCTGCCGACGAAACCATAACCGAAATCCTGGGCCGCGGACGATTCCTGCACCACCACCTGGCGGCTGTAGCCGGCCACGTTGGCGTTGGAAATGTTGTGCCCTGCCGTAGACAGGCCAACCTGGGCGGCGAACAGCCCGCTTTTGCCGATACTGAGTAGATTTCCTGCCATGATGTCGATTCTTTCGATGGTTACTGCTGTCTACGGCAGCATTTCTGGAAACTTGATTGGAAAAGTGACAAGATGCTTGTCTTTTCCTTCACGCCAGATTGTTCTTAATGATTTTCGTCAGCTTGGCCGCGTACATCGGATCGGTCGCGTAGCCGGCCCGCTGCAGTCCGTGCGCGAAGCCGGCCGCATCCTTGGCATTGGCCAGCACTTTCTCGTAGCGCGGGTTGTTGGTCAGCAGCTTGGCGTAATCCTTGAAACTGTCGGCGTAGCTGTCGTAGGCGCGGAATTTTTCCATCTTGGTATGCGGCACGCCGTTCACATATTCAGTGGTGACCGCGTTGACGGTCTTGCCTTTCCAGCCCGGGCCGGCCTTGATGCCAAACAGGTTGTGGCTGGCACTGCCGTCGGCGTGCTTGATTTCGCGCTTGCCCCAGCCCGATTCCAGCGCCGCCTGGCCCAGCATGAACTTGGCGGGAATGCCGGTGGTGCGCTCGGCTTCGCTGGCGTGGGCGGCCAGCTTTTCCTGGAAGGCGCGCACGTGCGGCGCCTGATTCTTGCCGCCGGCGGGAATGTTCGACGGCGCGAGCAGCGCGCCGGGTGTGCTGATCAGCTCATTGGCGTCGCGCGGTTCCGGCATTGCCGGGCTCATTGGCACGTTCTGGTCGCCGCCGATGGCCAGCGCCTGCGCACCGGCCGCCTGCGCGGACAGCTGGCGCACCAGCACATCGGCCAGGCCGACGCCGCGCTTGGCCAGGTTTTGGCTCATCTGCTGGTCCAGCATCGAGGTGAATACCTTGGACTGCTGGTTGTCGAGCAAGCCTTCCTGTGGAGTGGCGTCGCGCATGCTCTTCATCATCATGTTGATGAACATGGCTTCGAACTGGGTCGCCGCGCCTTTCAAGGCTTCGGGCGAACCGGCCTTGGCCGATTGCTTGAGCTCCGACAGGCCCTTGGTATCGACCGCCAGGCGGCTGGTCAGATCGTTGCTGGTAGGGGCAATCATGCGCGCACCTTAAATAATTTCCAGCTCGGCATGCAGCGAACCGGCGGCTTTCAAAGCCTGGAGAATCGACAGCAGATCCTGCGGCGAGGCGCCGATCGCATTCATCGCCTTGACCACTTCGGCCAGCGAGGCGCCGCCCTTGAGCATCAAGACCTTGCCCGGATCTTTCTTCACTTCCACCTGGGCATTGTTGGTGACCGCGGTCTTGCCGCCCGACAAAGCGTTCGGCTGGCTGACCTGCTGGTCGTTGCTGATCGTTACCGACAGGTTGCCGTGCGAGATCGCGCAACTGTCCAGGGTCACGGCCTGGTTCATCACCACCGAACCGGTGCGGGCATTCATGATCACCTTGGCGGCCACCTTGGCCGGATTCACTTCCAGCCCTTCCAGGATGCCGATGAAGGCGACCCGCTGGTCGCTCGACGAGGGCGAGCGCACACGGATCACGCGCCCGTCCAGCGCGGTGGCGATGCCGGGACCGAAATGCTCGTTGATGGCTTCGACGATGCGGCTGACGGTGGCGAAATCGGTGGTGTTCAGCTCCAGGCGGATATTGCCGTCCTGGCCCAGGTTGGAGGCGACTGCGCGTTCCACGGTGGCGCCGCCGGAAATCTTGCCGACCGACAGGTGATTGACCACTTGCGAGGCGCCGCCGGCGGAAGCGCCCACGCCGCCCACCAGCACGTTGCCCTGCGCCATTGCGTACACTTGGCCGTCCGCGCCTTGCAGCGGCGTCATTACCAGGGTGCCGCCGCGCAGGCTCTTGGCGTTACCGATCGAGGACACCGTGATGTCGATGGTCTGGCCGGGCTGGGCGAAGGCCGGCAGCGAAGCCGTCACCATCACCGCGGCGACGTTTTTCAGTTGCAGGCTGGTGCCGGGCGGCAGGTTGACGCCCTTGGCTTGCAGCATCGACATGATCGATTGCACGGTGAACGGCGTCTGCGTGGTCTGGTCGCCGCTGCCGTCCAGGCCGACGACGATGCCGTAGCCGCTCAACTGGTTCTGGCGGACGCCGGCGATGGTGGTCAGGTCTTTCAGGCGTTCGGCCTGGGCTGCCTGCGGCAGCAGCAAGGCGGCGCAAAGGCCGAGAAGTGCGATAAGGGCGCGCATGTGGGTTCCCGTCAGAATGGCAGCAGCGACTGGAAGAAGCGCGACACCATGGCCGTCATTTCCGCCCGGTCGATCTGGCTGTTGGTGCGGTACTCGACACGGGCGTCAGCCACCTGGGTCGACGACACGGTGTTGCCGGTGCCGATGTTGTCGGGACTGACCATGCCGGAGAAGCGGATGAATTCCACGCCCTTGTTCATGGCCACCTGCTTTTCGCCGGCCACGATCAGGTTACCGTTCGGCAGCACTTCGGTCACGGTCACGCCGATCGTGCCGGTGAAGGTGTTGCTGGCGCTTTGGTTGTCGGCATCGGAAAACTTGCTGGCCGCATCGGTCGACACCGAGGCGCCGAAGGTGCCCTTGAGGACGCCGGGCATGCCGAAGCTGGCCGTGCCGGACTTGTTGCCCGAGCTGGCGCCGGCTTTGACGGCCGAGGTCTTCTCGATGATGTTAATGGTCAGCAGGTCGCCGATGTGGCGCGCGCGCCGGTCTTCGAACAGCGGACGGTAGGCCGCTGCCTGGTAGATGGCGCCGTTGTTGGCCTGCACCGGTTCGGTGTAGAGCGGGCGCGCGGTGGTCGGGCGCTGCACGATGGAACTGGGGGTGGTGGAGCAGCCGGCCAGCGCCAGGGCGGCAACGATATACGCGATTTTCATGATGAACTCCTTACAGCTGCGCCAGCTTGGCCAGCATCTGGTCGGACGTGGTAATGGCCTTGCTGTTGATCTCGTAGGCGCGCTGGGTCTGGATCATATTGACCATTTCCTCGACCACGTTGACGTTCGAGGTTTCCACATAGCCTTGCATGATCACGCCGGCGCCGTTGGTGCCAGGGGTGTTGGTGTTGGGGCTGCCAGAGGCGCCGGTTTCCACGTACAGGTTCTCGCCTTTCGATTCCAGGCCGGCCGGATTGACGAAGGTGGTCAGCTGCAAGGTGCCGATCTGCGATGGCGCAGTGGTGCCCGGCAGGGTCACCGACACGGTGCCGTCGCGGCCCACGGTGATCGACTGGGCGTTGGCCGGCACGGTGATGGCAGGCTGGATCACGAAGCCGCTGGAGGTGACCAGCTGGCCGTTGGCGTCGCTCTGGAAGGAACCGTCGCGCGTGTAGGCGGCGGTGCCGTCCGGCAGCAGCACGGAAAAGAAGCCGGCGCCGTTGACCATCAGGTCCTTGGCGTTGCCGGTCTGCTGGGGGTTGCCCTGGGTGTGGATGCGCTCGATGGCCACGGCGCGCACGCCGGTGCCGACCTGCATGCCCGAGGGCAGATTAGTTTGCTGGGAAGACTGGGCGCCCGGCTGGCGCACGTTCTGATACAGCAAGTCCTCGAACACCGCACGCGAACGCTTGAAGCCGTTGGTGCTGACGTTGGCGAGGTTGTTGGTGATCGTGTCGAGGTTGGTTTGCTGCGCCTCGAGGCCGGTTTTGGCGATAAAGAGGGAACGAATCATTGTCTTCTCCAGTGTCTGCGGCAGGGCAAAGCGCCATGCCTTTGACGATGAAGACAATTATGCGGTCATGGCTGTCAAGTCAAAGCGAGGATCTGGTCGGCTTTCGCCGCGTTATTCTCGGCATTCTTCATCAGGCTCATTTGGGTTTCGAACGACCTTGCCAGAGAGATCATGTTGACCATGGCGTCCACCGGCGACACGTTCGAGCCTTCCAGCGCCCCGCCCGCCACCGTCACCAGCGGATCGGCCTGGGCCGGTTCGCCATTTTTCAGGCGGAACAGGCCGTCGTCGCCGCGCACCAGGTCCTGTTCGGGCGGGTTGACCAGCTTGAGGCGCCCCAGCACGGTGGGCGCGCCCGGCTTGGTGGTGGCGGCGATGGTGGAAATGGTGCCGTCGTTGCCGATGGCCACCGTCACTTCGGGCGGCACCGTGATGGGGCCGCCGTCGCCCTGCACCGTCAGGCCGCTGGAGGTTTGCAGCAGGCCGTTGGCGTTCATCTGCAGCGCGCCGTGGCGGGTGTAGGCTTCCGAGCCGTCCGGCATCTGCACGGCGATCCAGCCCTTGCCTTTGAGGGCCACGTCCAGATCGCGCCCGGTCATTTGCAAGGGACCGGCGGAAAAGTCGGAACCGACCGTCGCATTGACCACGAAAGTGCGCGTGGGCAGCGTGCCCTCGGCCTGCACCGGCACCGCGCGGAAAGCGTCGATCTGCGCGCGAAAGCCGGTCGTGCTGACATTGGCCAGGTTGTGCGCGGTCGTCGCCTGCTGCTCCAGGATATGCTTGGCGCCGCTGCCGGCGGTGTAGATGAGACGGTCCATAAGCTACCCCTATTGCCCTGATTAGCGCAGGTTCACCAGCGTCTGCAGCACCGAGTCCTGGGTCTTGATGGTCTGCGCATTGGCCTGGTACACGCGCTGCGCCGTGATCATATTGACCAGCTCGGCGGTCAGGTCGACGTTGGAGTTTTCCACCGCCGACGACTGCAGCACGCCCAGGCTGCCCGAACTCGGGGTGCCGACCAGCGGCACGCCGGAGGTCGAGGTCTCGGCCCAGGCATTGTTACCCAGCGGCGACAGGCCGTTCGGATTGGCGAAGTTGGCCAGCACGATCTGGCCCAGCGCATGCGACTGGCCGTTGCTGTACTGGCCCAAAATGACGCCGTCCGCGCCCGCCGAGAAACGCTGCAGGTTGCCGGCGGTGTAGCCGTCCTGGGTCGATTTTTTTTCGCTGGTGACCGAACCGTACTGGGTCGAATCGGTGAATTTCTCCGAAATCGACAGGAAGCCTTCGGCACCGGTGCGCGGGAAGATCGGCAGCGACACGGTCAGGCCGGCGCTCTTGCGGTCTTCGTAGGTCAGCACATTGGTGGCGGGGTCGTACACGTTCTGCTGCAACTGCACGAGCGAACCGAACTGGTCGAAGGTCATGCGCCCGACCGGACGCGCCGGCACGTTGACCGACTTGGCGATGGCCGCATCGATCTGCTCGGGCGTGGTGCCGATGACCAGGCCGGCGGCATCGGCCGCGGCGGTCACCGCGGCCACGTCGATCCCGGCCGGATCGATGCCCAGCGTGGTCATGGCGTTGATGACGGAATCGCGCGCGGCGGCAGCGTAGTCGACTGCGGCCTGCTGCAAGGCATTGGGATCTTGCGGGGAGGCAGTCGACAGCCCTATCCAGATGTCACGGGTCGAGGTGGTTGCCGCCGCGGGGTCGGCGTCGTTGTCGTGCGCGGCCGCAGCCACCTTCAGGGCAGTCACTTCGGTGCCGTCGTTGGACGCGTACACATCCCACACGCCCGGTGCGCTCTTGACGTAGTAGGTCGACATCACGTGCGGATTACCCAGGCTGTCGTAGACGTCGATCGGGGTCTGCTTGTTGTAGGTGGAAGGATTGGTCGGATCGAACGGGGATTCGCTCGGCACCAGGCTGCGCGAGTCCAGGTTGATCTGGGTGTTGACGGTGGTGGTGGAGACCGGCTTCAGGTCGGCCATGTTGATCTGCAGCGGAATGGGCGAACCGGCCAGGATGTCGCCCAGCGGATTGGCCATGTAGCCGGTCAGCTTGGCGCCCTGGGCGTTGACCATGAAGCCTTCCTTGTCCAGCGAAAACTGGCCGTTACGGCTGTACTGGGTCGCGCCGGCCGCAGTGGTGCGGAAAAAGCCGGCGCCGTTGATGGCGATGTCGAGCGGGTTGTTGGACGATTCGATATTACCCTGCGTGAACTGCTGGGCGATTTGCGACACCTTGGTGCCGATACCGGCCTGGTTGCCGCCGGCGCCGTTGAGCGAGTTGGCGTACACGTCGGCGAACTGGGCTTGCGAACCCTTGAAGCCGACCGTGCTGGCGTTGGCGATGTTGTTGCCGATAACGTCGAGCGATTTTGCAGCGCCATTCAAGCCGCTAAGACCTTGTTGGAAAGACATGCTGTTCTCCTGAAAATGTGATGTGTTGAAGCGGCTTGATTACAGAATCTGTTTGACGTCGGACATTGCCACGGCGCCCTTGGTCGGCAAGTTCAGCTTGACGCCATCCTTGACGCTGGTGGTCACGCTGCTGACCACGTCGAAGGCCAGCGCCTTCGCATCCTTGAGCTGCTCGCCGCCGCGGGTGGCGACGACGCGGAAGCTATATTTGCCATCGGCGATCGCGACCGGCTTGCCCTTGTCGTCCAGCGCCGAGGTGTCGGCAATGCCGTCCCAGGTCAGCGGCACGCTGCCGGGCTGCTGCGGGCCGAGGTCGAGAGTGGCGACATCCTTGCCGGTACGCGGATCGGTGACGATCACCTGCACGCTGTCGGCCGCGCTGGCCAGTTCCACGCCCATGATGGCCTTGCTTGACGACAAGTTAGCATAGTTACCTTCGACCAGCACGCCATGACCGATCATGTTGGCGGCTGACAACGATTCGGAGGACTGGTAACTGCTCTTGAGCGTTTCCAGCGTGGCGTTGAGTTTGTTCACACCCGTCACCGTCGACAGCTGGGCCAGCTGGCTGGTGATTTCGGCGTTGTCCATCGGATTGAGCGGGTCTTGGTTCTTCAGTTGCGTGACCAGCAAGGTCATGAACTTGTCGGTGTCGGCCTGCACGCCGTCGGTCGCCGTGCTGCTCTTGGCGTTGACGGCGTTCATCAAATCCTGAGAGACGGCCGAGGTGGAATTTTGTACGGTTGTCATGATGGCTTAAAGTTTATTGACCGAGCGTCAGGGTTTTCATGAGCAGGGACTTGGCCGCGTTCATGGTTTCCACGTTCGACTGATAGGAACGCGAGGCCGACAGCATATTGACCATCTCGTCGACCACGTTGACGTTCGGCATGGCCACATAGCCCTTGTCGTCGGCCATCGGATGTTTGGGATCGTAGACTTGCTTGAGCGGCGAATTGTCTTCGACCACTTGCTGCACTTTCACGCCGGTACCGCCGCCTTCGGTCGGCACCGCTTCGAACACCACCTGCTTGGCGCGGTAGGCCTGGCCGGTGGCGCTGGTGGCGCTGTCGGCGTTGGCCAGGTTGCTGGCCACCGTGTTCAAGCGCTGGGCCTGGGCGCTCATGGCCGAGCCGGAAACGTTGAAGATATTAAACAGCGACATGATTATTGACCTCCCTGGATGGCCGCCATCAGGCCGCGGATCTGCATATTGATCATCGTGATGCCGGCTTCGTAGCGCAGGGCATTGTCGGCGAACTGGTTACGCTCGACATCCATGTCCACGGTATTGTTGTCGGCCGAACCCTGGGCCGGAGTGCGGTACAGCACCGGCGTGCCGTCCGGCCCAACGCCCATGCCCGTGCCCAGCGTCGGCTC
>CBFGOU010000112.1:0-10773 GCA_965650445.1 uncultured Oxalobacteraceae bacterium
GACCATGAGCTTCTCGAGACGCTTGATCTCCTTGCTGATCTGCTTCTCGCTCATCGCCTCGACCTTGGCGGTCTGCTTGGCTTCTTCCAGCGTCTCGCGCGCGCCGGATGGGCTGTAGACGCCGTCGATCATCTCCTTGATCGCCTTCTTCACACCGCGCGGGGTGATGCCGTTGGCTTCATTGAAGGCGACCTGCTTGGCGCGCCGGCGCTCGGTTTCGTCGATGGCGCGCTTCATGGAATCGGTGATGTTGTCGGCGTACAGCAGCGCCACGCCGTTGAGGTTGCGCGCGGCGCGCCCGATGGTCTGGATCAGGCTGCGTTCGGAGCGCAGGAAGCCTTCCTTGTCGGCGTCGAGAATGGCCACCAGCGACACTTCCGGCAAGTCCAGGCCTTCGCGCAGCAGGTTGATCCCGACCAGCACGTCGAAGGTGCCCAGGCGCAGGTCGCGCAGGATCTCGACCCGTTCGACCGTTTCGATGTCGCTGTGCAGATAGCGCACCTTGATGCCGTGGTCGTTCAGGTATTCGGTCAGCTGCTCGGCCATGCGCTTGGTGAGCGTGGTGACCAGCACCCGTTCATCTTTTTTCACGCGGTCCTGGATCTCCGACATCAGGTCGTCGACCTGGGTGCGGGCAGGGCGCACGATCACCTGCGGATCGACCAGCCCGGTCGGGCGCACCACCTGTTCGACGACATTGTCGGCGTGGCTGTTTTCGTAATCGGCCGGGGTGGCCGAGACGAACACCGTCTGCAGCATCTTGCGCTCGAACTCTTCGAACTTGAGCGGGCGGTTGTCCAGCGCCGAGGGCAGGCGAAAGCCGTAGTCGACCAGGTTGGTCTTGCGCGAGCGGTCGCCGTTGTACATGGCCGAGAGCTGCCCGACCAGCACGTGCGATTCGTCCAGGAACATGATGGCGTCCTTGGGCAGGTAGTCGACCAGGGTTGGCGGCGGCTCGCCCGGCATGGCGCCGGACAGGTGGCGCGAGTAGTTCTCGATCCCCTTGGTAAAGCCGATTTCTGCCATCATCTCCAGATCGAAACGGGTGCGCTGTTCGAGGCGCTGTTCTTCGATTAGCTTGTTCTCCTTGCGGAAGAACTCGAGCCGGTCGCGCAGTTCGGCCTTGATCGATTCGATCGCCCGCAGCACGGTGCTGCGCGGGGTGACGTAGTGCGAGCCCGGATAGACGGTAAAGCGCGGGATCTTTTGGCGCACCCGGCCGGTGAGCGGATCGAACAGTTGCAGGGATTCGATTTCGTCGTCGAACATCTCCACCCGGATGGCCAGTTCGGCATGCTCGGCGGGGAAGATGTCGATGGTGTCGCCGCGCACGCGGAAGGTGCCGCGTCCGAAGTCGACTTCGTTGCGGGTGTACTGCATCTGGATCAGGCGCGCGATCACGTCGCGCTGGGCGACCTTGTCCTTGGCGCGCAAGGTCAGGATCATCTGGTGGTATTCGCTCGGATTGCCGATACCGTAGATGGCCGAGACGGTGGCCACGATGACGACGTCGCGCCGCTCCATCAGCGACTTGGTGCACGACAGGCGCATCTGTTCGATATGCTCATTGATGGACGAGTCCTTTTCGATGAACAGGTCGCGCTGCGGGACGTAGGCTTCGGGCTGGTAATAATCGTAGTAGCTGACGAAGTATTCGACCGCGTTGTGCGGGAAGAATTCGCGAAATTCCGAGTACAGCTGGGCCGCCAGGGTTTTATTCGGGGCGAACACGATGGCCGGACGCCCGGCCCTGGCGATCACGTTGGCCATGGTGTAGGTCTTGCCCGATCCGGTCACGCCCAGCAGCGTCTGGAACGACAGGCCGTCGTTCAAGCCTTCGATCAAGCCTTCGATCGCGCTCGGCTGGTCGCCCGCGGGCGCGAAGGGCTGGTGCAGTTTGAAGGGGGAATCGGGGAACGTGATGACGTTCGGCGCCGCTTCATCGGCAACGGATAATTCAGCCATACGATCAGACCTTTGCTAAAATGGGAGTCCGCTTGCGGCCCCTTGATGTGATTGGGTCGCTGTCTATACAACCTCAGCAAACCGACGATCTTACCACGATGACTTCACCAGCTTCCGCCAGCATTTTCAGCGCCATCGACATGGCTCCGCGCGACCCCATCCTGGGCATCACCGAGGCCTTCAACGCCGATACCAACCCGGATAAAATCAATCTGGGCGTGGGTGTCTATTATGACGACAACGGCAAAGTGCCGCTGCTCGAATGCGTGCGTCAAGCCGAAGAAGTGCTGATGCAGCAGCTGGCGCCGCGTACCTACCTGCCGATCGAAGGTCTGGCAGCGTACGACAAGGCCGTGCAAGAGCTGGTATTCGGTGCCGACAGTAAAGTTATTCAAGACAAGCGCGCCGTCACCGTGCAAGCCATCGGCGGCACCGGCGCCCTGAAAATCGGCGCCGACTTCCTGCAGCGTTTCGCTCCGGGCGCGCAAGTCTATATCAGCGACCCGAGCTGGGAAAACCACCGCGCGCTGTTCGAAAGCGCCGGCTTCACCGTCAACACCTACAGCTACTACGACGCGGCCACCCGCGGCGTGAATTTCGACGGCATGCTGGCCGATGTGAAGGCCATGCCGAAGGGGTCGATCGTGCTGCTGCACGCCTGCTGCCATAACCCCACCGGCGCCGACATCTCGCCGGCCCAGTGGGATCAAGTGATCGCGGCCGTGGTGGCCGGCGGCCTGATTGCTTTCCTCGACATGGCCTACCAGGGCTTCGGCACCGGCATCGCCGAAGATGGCGCCGTGGTCAACAAGTTCGCCAATGCCGGCGTGCCGCTGCTGATCTCGAACTCGTTCTCGAAGTCGTTCTCGCTGTACGGCGAGCGCGTGGGCGCGCTGTCGGTGGTGGCGGCCAGCGCGGAAGAGGCGGCTCGTCTGCTGTCGCAACTGAAACGCGTGGTGCGCACCAACTATTCCAATCCGCCTGTGCACGGCGGCAAGGTGGTCGCCACCGCCCTGACCACGCCGGCCCTGCGCCAGCTGTGGGAAGACGAGCTGGCCGGCATGCGCGTGCGCATCAAGGAAATGCGCAATGCTTTCGTGCAAAAGCTGAAAGAAAAAGCGCCAGGCCACAACTTCGACTTCGTGCGCGAGCAGGTCGGCATGTTCTCGTACTCGGGCCTGACCAAGGCCCAGGTAGAACGCCTGCGCACCGAGCACTCGATCTACGCGGTGGACACCGGCCGCATCTGCGTGGCTGCGCTGAATTCGAAAAATATCGACCGCGTCATTGACGCCATCGCAAAAGTCCTCTAAAATCTTGCTTCTTCGGGTTGCGCGAAAGTGCAATCCGAGGCAGTCATAGATGCGGCGTCCGGCGCCGTAAATCAGGCTGCACTATTCCCTGATAGCTCAGTCGGTAGAGCGACGGACTGTTAATCCGCAGGTCCCTGGTTCGAGTCCAGGTCGGGGAGCCAAAATTCATATAAAAAGGCCCGCAGGCGACTGCGGGCCTTTTTATTTCCAGCAAGGGAGTCGTCGGACATCATGCTGTCCTTTCCCGCACGCGACGCGGTGCCGACACGATCGTTCCGCCGGTCCTGGAAGCGGCATCGCCACGCTGCAAGTGGACGAGGCGCGCTGCGGCATCAGCCGCGATGCCTTCCTGGACCGTATGACCCGGCTGGGCATCGGGGGCGGGGTGCACTATCTGGCCCTTCCCGAGCATCCGTATTATCAGGAGGCGCTTGGGTGGCAGCCGCGCGATACGCCGCACGCCACCACCATCGGCCGGCGCACCGTCCGCTCGGTCCCCGGCTGGGCGATGCCGAGGTGGAACGGGTCATCGGCGCCGTGCGGCAGGTGCTTGCCTAGATTTGTTGTTTTTAGGAACTGTTCGTTGCATCGAATTGCGAAATGCGCAATATAGCCTTTATGATGCGTTTCCTCGGCATGTTCACGCAAGCCGTGCAAATCCCTGAGACCACCGCAAAGATCCATTCATGAAAAAAATTGTTATTTCGATCGCCCTGGCGTTTGCCGGCGCTGGCGTGGCGCAAGCCCAGAACATGGCGCCCGTCGAGGCTTTTCCCACCAAGCAGATGCGCGGCTTTGTCAGCGCCGGCATCACCGCGGGTGGCGACAAGCTGGCCACCGCGCGCTACACCAATGGCGGCCGGGTCGACCTGCACGCGGGCGGCCTGTTCGCTCTGAACGCCGGCATCGACTACACAGTGACCCAGCAATTCTCCTTCCAGGGCAGCATCGGCTACCACGTCGATCAGGCAAATGGCTCGAACGGTGAAATCCGCTTCCAGCGCTATCCGATCGAATTACTGGCGTACTACAAGGTGGCGCCGCAGTGGCGTCTGGGCGGGGGCGTGCGCTACGTTTCCAGCCCCAAGCTCACCAGCAGCGGCGCGGCCTATCTGGGTGAATACAGGTTCGACAATGCCGTCAGCGGCCTGGTGGAGGCCGAGTACATCCTGAGCCCGCAGGTGGGCATCAAGCTGCGCTATGTGGCTGAGAAAATCGACAACAGGTACGACACCCACAAGATCGACGCCAACCATGTCGGCGTGTTCGGTAGTTTCTACTTCTAAAATTGCGGTGCGGCCGCTATAATGCTGCCTCCATTCCCTGATAGCTCAGTCGGTAGAGCGACGGACTGTTAATCCGCAGGTCCCTGGTTCGAGTCCAGGTCGGGGAGCCAGAATGCAAGGCCGCATCGCACGATGCGGCCTTTTTCATTTGCGGCGCTGGCAACAGAGGTGACCGCTGCCGCTCGGGGGCGCTGCTTGGCTGCAGCGCTGGTACCGGCCGCTCGACGATGGACAGCAGCAGCTGGACCAGCAGCCCCTGCATGGTCGGGTTCCAGATATCGTTATGGCCGGTCATTACCTCGCCGGTGGTGCGAATATTCAGAATTGGCATATGCCTCGGTGTGATCATGCAGTGCTCGCCCGCCACCTGCGCGCAGTCGCCAGGCGAATCACAGCGGGTCAGCAGCGTAGGATGCGCATCCTGCTTCGTGACGGGGTCTGGGAGCAGCGCCCGGTCGTCGTCGAAACAAACGTTTTTCTCTTCCACCACCGTGCCAAGTTTTTCGGCGGCGACCGGCGCCGCAGCGCCTTTTAGGAACTTGTTGCAGTCGTCCTTGACGATGAGCTGATGGGTCACGAATGGGATGTAATGTCCGATGGCGGTCCGGTACATGTCGGACGAGTTGGCGTCGGTGTATTCGTTCAGCGTGGAACGGAAGAACCGGCCCAATGGGAACAGTATCCTGGTCGCCCAGTCCGCCTGTGAGGTGATCATGATCAGGTGGGGCAGCTGGTTGGGCTGGTACTTGCGCGAACGGGCCAGGTCGAACTGCGGCCTGAGCTGCATTGCCTCGAATGCCGGGTTCACCAGCACCACCATATCCCAGCGCTTGGACCGGTTGTACGTCGAGTCTGCTTTTTGGCCAGTGCTGTATGGATCGTCGTCGATGATCTGATCGACGATCGAATGCGAGACCGACGAATACGTGACTGCTGCACCAAAGCTGTGGCCAATCACCACAAGCCGCGAGTTGGGAAACGTTTCGCGATGATTGGCGAGCTTGCGGAACAGTTCGAAAACTGCGCCGTCGCCGATCGACTGGGCAGTGGTCTTTCTCTCCCAGAAGGTGATCTTGCTCAGCCCCGGTATGCTGACGGACTTGCCGCGCCAGCCGACGTAAATCCCGAGTACGGTACGTGTGTCGCCGAACTTGTGGTCGAGGGTTTGCGCATTCTGCATTGCCCCGTGAAACGACTCCAGATCGGGATCGCCACCATCAGCATTGTGGTCCCAGCCATGCACGTACACCACAATGATACCGCCGCGTTCCGCCACCGCGCGCGCCGCCTGGGCAGTATCGTCGAGCTGCGCGCGGTTGAATAGATTGCCGAAATCATCGTATTCCACGAAGCGGACGCAGGCATTGTTTTCTTTGTGCCGCTGCGATTTGTAGCACGGTGTCGGTGCCATGGGGGATTGGGGCGGCGTTGCACTGGCGAACGCCGCGCCGCTGGCGAGGTCCGTGTGATAGGGGCGCAACGGCACACATCCGCCCAGAAAGCCCATCAGCACCAGTACCCATAGATATTCGCCAATACGCTCAACGGACATGTTGCCCTCCGGGTGTGTGATAAGTGACTTGCTCTGCTGTTCAAAATTAGAACGACGTCGACGGGGGAAGTTCCGGGCCACAGGGCCAGCTTGATCTGGCGCAGGTCGTCAAACCGTGAGGCTGCGTGCGGCGTTCCGAGTCCGATAATCTGCGTGAAATCAAGCCGCCAAGGTACAGCGAACGAAGGAGTCTCTATGAACGAGTCAACCGAACCCTCTGCAGACCGGTTTTGCGATTTGGTCATGAAGGGGGGCCTCACGAGCGGCATTGTGTACCCGAAAGCGATCGCGCTGTTAGCCGAAAAGTACCGCTTCAGGAGCATCGGCGGCACGTCGGCAGGGGCCATTGCGGCTGCAATTACGGCCGCTGCGGAGTTCAACCGAAGAACCCACAAGACGCGTGAGGGCTTCGAGATTTTGTCCAGGTTGCCTGAGCAACTTCAGGCGAACAGGCCAGGCACGAATCGAAGCACGCTTCTCAGCCTTTTCCAGGCGCAGCCAACGACAAAGCGCTTGTTTTTTACCCTGGTTTTTTCGCTGAACAGCCGTGGAACCTATCACCGGATTGGTTCGGTCCTTGGCGGACTCCTGATGGCATACTGGCCGGCGACGATTATCAGTATCCTGGCCGCCGCCGCCGCATGGCGGTTCGGCGCCGGGGTGATCGCCGCAGCTCTTTTGCTCCCGGTTGCACTGGCAATTAGCATCGGGATCTGGGTCTATCGCGACATCACCCGGGGCGTGGTCGCGAACGGATTTGGCATGTGCAGGGGGCTGGCACTCGAAGCGGGCGGTTTTGCCCTGACTCCCTGGCTCCATCAACATATCCAGCTCGCCGCCGGACTGCAGCCTGATGACCCGCCGCTCACTTTTGGCCAGCTCTGGGACGCGCCCGGCTTTCCCCCTCAATTGATGACATTGCCGAAGTCGGCTCAACGCCGTTCGATCGACCTGCAGATGTTCGCAACCAATCTCGGGCACGGCAGACCCTACATTTTTCCTCAAGCGAAAGGTGACGAAGGCCCTTCCCGATTCAGGACCCGCGAGCGACTCTTCTTCCGACCACATGAACTCGCGGACTACCTTCCGCCCGACGTACTTGATTACATGAAATCGCATGGGAGTCCATACAGAGTCGAACCGGGGCGCGAGCAATTTGACCCAACCAACGAGGAGGCAAGCCAGCTAGGTTTGCTGGAACTGCCGCCGCCGGAAGAGTTTCCAGTCATCCTTGCTACTAGAATGAGCTTGAGTTTCCCACTGTTGTTGTCCGCGGTACCCCTGTGGGCCGTCAACTACGACGCCCGTCCGCCGCGACGTCACTTCAAGCGTTGCTGGTTCTCCGATGGTGGGATAAGTTCCAACTTTCCCATGCATTTGTTTGATTCTCTGGTTCCGCTTTGGCCAACGTTCGGAATCAATCTGGAACCGACGATCCCGGATCAGGAGGAGGTTTTTTTACCAATCGAATACGCAGAGGGGTATGGGGAGCGCTGGAATGATTTTGATGAACGATTGACATCCGCCTCAAGGTTCGGAGGGTTCGTCTCGGCCATCGTACAGGCTATGCAGAATTGGAACGATAACTCCCTGGCGCGGATGCCGGGCGTTCGAGACCGAATCGCCAGAGTGCGGCTGGGGGAGAACGAAGGGGGCAT
Source organism: uncultured Oxalobacteraceae bacterium (assembly GCA_965650445.1). GTDB lineage: Bacteria > Pseudomonadota > Gammaproteobacteria > Burkholderiales > Burkholderiaceae_D > Telluria_A. The sequence goes on from CBFGOU010000112.1 coordinate 7,775, forward strand.
GAACTTGAATATGGAGCCTGACCTCATCAACAAGATCAGCGCGCTAGGGGAGCAGGCCGCGGGAGAATTACTGCAGCGCTTCGACGGCGCCTCGCCTGCCAATGCCGCTGCGGGCTGGGATGAGCAACGCTTCGTCAGATTGTGCGTCCTGTTCAAAATGATTGAAGCCAGGGTTCCCGGCGTCGCACATGCAATCGATCCCAAATGCCCTTATGCAACCGATTTTGATACGCTAATCGACCGCGCGACCCTTAAACCAGGTGCCGGTGGACCCCATCCGGCGCCGCCGGGATACGAGGAATCGCTCACGCCGCAGCAGGCCGACGCGCTTCGGCACGCATTGGCAAGGTTGAGGGCCCATGTAACGGACCGGACAGGAAATCCGATTGACTTCAAGCCAGTGCCCACGCCAGAACTGCGGGTGAGGCCGCCCCTCTAGGAGGATCGATATCAAAATTGATATCAATAACCACTTTCATTTTATTGGAAGGGTGGGCCGCTATCTCTTACGATCAAGAATTTACTTGGATCGGAGAATTCCATGGCGCCACGCCGCTTGCGTAGTATTCGTCTGGCCGTCCTGGCACTGTGCTTGGGGGCGGGGCCAGGTGCCTGGAGTGCCGAGCCAGCCGCAGGTGCCGTGACCCAGCCTGCGCGCGCCAATGTGACGGTCATCGACAAGACGGCAGCGGCCTTGTTGCTGACCACGCCCGGCGGCACCCTGGAGCTGGCGCCATGGTCCGATCGCATCATCCGCGTGCGTTATCACCGCGAGCGCAACTGGGCCGGCGGGTACAACCCGGCCGTGATCGCCCCGGCGCAGAGCGTTGCATGGACCGTGGCGGAAACGCCTACCACGGTGACCCTGTCCACCCCGGCCATGCAGGTCAAGGTCGACAAGGCCAGCGGCAAGCTGGCCTTTCTGGATGCTGCCGGCAAGCTCATCGTCGAAGAGGCCACGGCGCAGCCGCGCGTGCTGCCGGCGCGCGACGGCGCTGCGCTAAGGCAGGTATTTGGCCTGGACGTCAACCACGCCACCTACGGCCTGGGCCAGCACCAGGGCGGCCAGCTCGATTACCGTGGCAGCACCGTGCGCCTGCAGCAGGCCAATCGCGACGTCGGCGTGCCGATGCTGGTCTCGTCGGGCGGCTACGGCATCCTGTGGAACAATGCCTCCGTGACGCAGGTCGACGTGGCCATTCCGCAGCAAGAGAACCAGCTGGTGATCCGCTCCGAGGCCGGCAGCGGCATCGACTACCACTTCATTCAAGGCCCCGCGCTGGACGACGTGCTTGGCGGCTACCGCAGCCTGACCGGCGCCGCCCCGCTGATGGCGCGCTGGACCTGGGGATTGTGGCAATCGAAGGAACGCTACCAGACCCAGGACGAATTGCTGTCGGTGGCGCAGCGTTACCGCAAGATGGGCGTGCCGTTCGATGCGGTTGTGCAGGATTGGCAGTACTGGGGCAAGGGTGGCTGGGGCAGCCACGAATTCGACAAGGCACGTTTCCCCGATCCCGCTGGCATGGTCAAGGCTTTGCACGCGGAGAATGTCCATACCATCATTTCAGTGTGGCCACGCTTTGATCTGGGCCTGGCCAACCTGGCCGAGCTGGATCGGGCCGGCGCGGTGTTCCCGCCGACCTATCAGAACGTCTATCCGGAAGGGCAGGGGCGCTGGTACGATGCCTATTCCGCGCAGGGGCGCGCAATTTACTGGTCGCAAATCATGCGGCGGCTGGGCACGCTCGGTTTCGACGGCTGGTGGCTCGACGGCAGCGAACTGGAACTGGGCGGCGAGTGGGGGCAACTGCGCGCGCTGACCACGGCCCAGGGACCGGGCGCCGAGGTCTACAATGCCTTTCCGCTTTGGCACACCACCGCTGTGCACGAAGGGGCGCGCCGCGACGTGCCTGAAAAGCGCACCATGATCCTGACCCGCTCGGCCTACGCAGGCCAGCAGCGCAACGGCGCCATCACCTGGTCCGGCGACACGCAAGGCAACTGGGACACCTTCCGCCGGCAAATTCCGGCCGGCCTGAATTTCAGCATGAGCGGTATTCCCTACTGGTCGGCCGACATCGGCGGCTTCTTCGGCGGCAGCCCGAAAGATCCGGGCTATGCGGAACTGTTTACGCGCTGGTATCAGTTTGGCGTGTTCAATCCGATGTTCCGGGTGCACGGCACGGGCGAGGGCAAGGAAATCTGGCAATTCCCGGAAACCACGCAGAAGATTCTCTTGTCCTACGACCAACTGCGCTATCGTCTGCTGCCGTATATCTACGCGCTCTCGCATGAGGTTACGCAGCGCAATGGCACCATGATGCGTCCGCTGGCGATGGATTTCCGCACCGATCTGGCCGGACTGCAGATCACCGACCAATATATGTTCGGCAAGGCGCTGCTGGTCAATCCGGTGGTGCAGCCTGCCGCCAAGGTCAGGACGGTGTATTTGCCGGCTGGGACCGAGTGGTTCGATTTCTGGACCGGCGCGCAGCATGCGGGCGGACAGGTAATCGCGGCCAAGGCAGACCTGGCCACCATCCCGCTGTACGCCCGTGCCGGCAGCATCCTGCCGCTGGGTCCGGTCAAGCAGTTTGCCGATCAGGCCAGCGACGCACCGACCGAACTGCGTGTCTATCCCGGCAAGGATGGCAGTTTCGAACTGTACGACGACGAGGGGGATGGCTACGGTTACCAGCAAGGCCGTTTTGCCACGGTATCGCTCAGCTGGGATGAGTCGAAGCATCAGCTTACGATTGGCGCGCGCCAGGGGAATTTCCCCGGCATGAAAGCGGGGCAAACCTTCCGCGTGGTGTGCGGTGCCGGCGGGGCGAAAGCCGGGGAGGTCACCGTCGACTACAACGGTCAGGCGAAATCGGTCGCGCTGCCCTTGTGCAAGCAGAAAAGCGCAATTCGCTCTTCCACATAATGCTTCCAGGCGGCTATAATGCTGCCTCCATTCCCTGATAGCTCAGTCGGTAGAGCGACGGACTGTT
>CBFGOU010000113.1:0-10762 GCA_965650445.1 uncultured Oxalobacteraceae bacterium
CCCAAGGTGGCACAATGGGTCGAACAGAACGAAGACCAGCTACGTCGGCACCCCGGGCTTCAACCACGTCGCGGTGGAGCATTGCCCGCCGAGGAGCCGCCACCACCGCCAAAACGCAGGCGCGAACCCACGGAGGACAAGGAGCGCCACCGACCCGGTGGTATGCCGAGGAAAGAAGTGCCGTGCTTCAAAACCAATGGTTTGCCTCAAGGCAGCGTGCCAGAGTTTGACCGTCAGCTTGCAGGGCAAGAGTCTGGCATTAACAGCATGACGGTTGAAGAATATATAACGGGACGTAAGGCATTTGATGCCAGAGATTCGGTACGTGATCCGCAGCTCGCACGGAGGGAACGGACAAAGTATCAGAACAAACTAATAAAGGATTTAATAGACGAGTATCGAGACCAGGGATTGTCGTCAAAAGAAGCTGATAAAAAAGCCGCAGAAACTGCAGTCGACAAGATGAGGACATTGGCGGCATTGCATAACCCCGATATGGTAGCAGGGGGTAGGGATGTAATTAGCGATTTCGGCGATCGCAATATTAATTCACGTATCGGTGCCCAATGGAACAAGGGGGGACGCTTGGGTGCACTGGATGAGGCGGCAGAAGATATCCCGAAATCCGTGCGCGGAAGCACGAAGATGAACGCGAAAATTGCACGATGCAAATGAGGATGAAATGATGGACGAAGACTTCGAATATTTCCTGGAAAAGATGGGGCCGGCCATTGACAAGCGCTATGTGCCGCCATCCAGCATAGAGCGCTACCGTGGCAAACTCCCGGATCAATTGTTAGCGTATTGGGAAGAACATGGCTGGTGCGGCTATGCGGATGGTCTGTTCTGGACGGTTAACCCGCAGGAGTACGAGCCAGCATTGGAGGCGTGGATTGGCGACACGTTATTCATGAAGCAAGACGCCTATCACGTTGTCGCTCGAAGTGCATTTGGCGATTTATATATGTGGGGCGAAAAAACCGGTAGTTCGCTTGAGGTTTCTGCAACCGGTTCCTTCTGCATTCCACGAACGTCAAGATTTGTTGGCGAAAGGATGGATTTCGGGGTGCGAGTGTTCTTTGGTGGCATTTCTCGGGAGGAAAATGATTTCGAGGGTATGTTCAGCTCCGCATTAAAAAAACTGGGCCGACTCAAACAGGATGAGATGTACGGTTTCGTTCCTGCCCTGGCTCTCGGTGGTCCTGCTACGCTGGACCACTTGCAAAAGGTTAAAGCCGTCGAACATTTGGTGTTGCTTGCACAACTTGCGCCATTGGACGTGATTACATCCCCACCTCTCTGACCGACACACCGTCCCAGCGCTCGCGGATGGGACGGTACGGTAAAGCGCGGCCAAGTGCTGCGGGAGGTAAAAGTCAAGAAAAAATTTACTACATCAATATGACGTCGTACTGCTCCTGATGGTACGAGGTCTCGACCTGCAGCGAGATCTGCTTGCCGATGAAGTCGCCCAGCATGGCCAGGTGCTGCGACTCTTCTTCGAGGAACAGGTCGACCACTTCCTGCGAGGCCAGGATGCGGAATTCGCGCGGGTTGAACTGCTTGGCTTCGCGCAGCAGTTCGCGCAGGATCTCGTAGCAGATCGTGCGGCTGGTCTTGACCTGGCCCTTGCCGCTGCACGCCGGGCATGGCTCGCACAGGATATGGGCCAGCGATTCGCGCGTGCGCTTCCTGGTCATCTCGACCAGGCCGAGCGCCGAGAAGCCGCTCACCGACACCTTGGTGCGGTCGCGCGACAGGGTTTTCTTCAGTTCCGCGAGCACCGCATTGCGATGCTCGTTGTTGTCCATGTCGATGAAGTCGAGGATGATGATCCCGCCCAGATTACGCAGGCGCAGCTGGCGCGCGATCGCGTGCGCCGCTTCCAGGTTGGTCTTGAAGATCGTGTCGGCGAAATTGCGCCCGCCCACGAAGCCGCCGGTGTTGACGTCGATGGTCGTCATGGCCTCGGTCTGATCGACGATCAGGTAGCCGCCCGACTTGAGATCGACGCGGCGGCCGAGCGCGCGCAGGATTTCCTCTTCCACGCCGTACAGATCGAACAGCGGCCGCTCGCCGGTGTAGTGCAGCAGGCGCGGCAGCACGCTGGGCGTGTAGGTCTTGGCGAAGTCGACCAGCTTGGTGTGGTTCTCGCGCGAGTCGACCTGGATGCTGGCCGTTTCGTCGTGCACGAAATCGCGCAGCACGCGCTGGGCCAGGTTCAGGTCCTGGTACAGCAGGCTGGTGGGCGGCTTGGTGCGCGCGCCGTGCAGGATCGCACCCCAGGTCTTGCGCAGGTAGTCGACGTCGGCCGCCAGATCGTTGTCGGAGGCTTCCTCGGCCATGGTGCGCACGATATAGCCGCCTTTCTCCTCGGCCGGCAGCAGGCCGTGCAGGCGCGTGCGCAGCAGTTCGCGGTCCGATTCCTTTTCGATCTTCTGCGAGATGCCGATGTGGTTATCCTGCGGCAGATAGACCAGCATGCGGCCGGCGATGGAAATCTGGGTGGACAGGCGCGCCCCCTTGGTGCCGATCGGGTCCTTGATCACCTGGACGGTGAGCACCTGGCCGTCGAACAGGATTTTTTCGATCGGGGTTGGCGGCACGGTGGGGCCGTCGTGGCTGCGCGCTTCCCAGATGTCGGCCACGTGCAGGAAGGCGGCGCGTTCCAGGCCGATGTCGATGAAGGCCGACTGCATCCCCGGCAGCACACGCACCACTTTGCCGAGGTAGACATTGCCTGCCAGCCCGCGCGTCAAGGTGCGTTCAATATGCAGCTCTTGAACCGCGCCTTGCAGGATCAGCGCGACGCGCGTCTCCTGCGGGGTGATGTTGATCAGGATGTCTTCGTTCATGTCATGCCGCGTGGGTTTGTTCGAGTTGCTATCTTACACGGCCTCGGACAGAAAAAGGCGCCCTCGCGCTAAGGTCATCCTCGCGAAAGCGCGGACCCATGCTGAGCATGCGGTACTTGCTGCTGGCGTGTCACGGGTCCCCGCCGGCGCGAGGACGGCTAGGCCAGCGGCAGGCCTGCCAGCCGCAGCAGGCGCGCGGTCTCGAACAGCGGCAAGCCGACGATGCCGGAATGGCTGCCGTCGATGTGCTCGACAAACAGCGCCGCCAAACCCTGGATGCCGTAGCCGCCGGCCTTGTCGTAAGGCTCGGGCGTGGCGCAGTAGGCGCGGATCGAGGCCGGCGACAGCCGTGCAAAGCGCACGTCCGACACCTGTGTCACCTGCTCGGCCATGTCGGTGAAGTGCACCGCCACCGACGTCAGCACCTGATGGGTGCGGCCGGACAGGCGTTCGAGCATTTGCACGGCTTCGGCATTGGTGGCCGGCTTGCCGAGGATCTCGCCATCGATGGTCACGGTGGTGTCGGCCGCCAGCACGGGGCGCAGCGGCAGGCGCCGGGTCTGCACCATATTCCATGCGAACGCGGCCTTGTCACGCGCCACGCGCGCCACGTAGTCGGCCGGCGCTTCGTTGGGCCGCACATCTTCGCTCACATCCGGCCCGCGCGGGGTGTCGTTGCGCAGCATGAGCAGTTCGAAGTCGACGCCGATCTGACGCAGCAGCTCACGCCGCCGCGGACTCTTCGAAGCCAGGTAGATTTTCTTGTCGATCGGTTTCATCGGTGCTTCCAGCGTGCGTCAGACGCGGTGATAGGGATGGTTCTGCGTGATCGACCACGCACGATACAATTGCTCGGCAAGCATAACACGCACGATGCCATGCGGGAGCGTCATACTGGAGATGCGTATGAGACCTTCGGCGCGGGCTTTTAGTTCGGGATCGAGGCCGTCGGCCCCGCCGATCAGGAACACGGTGTCGCGCCCGTCCTGCTGCCAGTTCATCAACTGCTGCGACAGACCCACGCTGGTCAGGTCCTTGCCGCGTTCGTCGAGCGCGATGATGCGCGCGCCTTTGGGCAGCACCGCTTCGATGCGCTCGCGTTCGAGCGCCATCGCGGTGGCCGCCGTCTTGCTGCCGGACCGCTCGACCGGCTTGATTTCCTTCAATACGATGCGCAGCTCGGGCGGCATGCGCTTGGTGTACTCGGAAAAGCCGGTTTCGATCCAGGCCGGCATCTTGTGGCCGACCGCAGCGATCATCAGCTGCATCGGCGCTTACTCTTCGACGGTGGCTTTTTTGGCAACGCGCTTGATGACTTTCTTCACCGGCGCTTCGTCCGCGGGCGCAGCCTTCTTGGCCGCCGCGCGTTTCGGCGGCTGTTCCTTGAGCGCTTTCACGGCGGCGGTTTCGGCCTTCGATGGCGCGACCTTGACGGTCTTGCCGGCCGGGACGGCGGCTGCCTTTTTCGCAGCAGGCTTCTTGGCCGCGGCGGGCTTGGCGGCGGCCTTCTTGGCGGCCGGCTTGCGCTCCTTGATTGGTTTTACCTCGGCCGCGTCCTGGTTGGCTGCCAGGTGCTTGCTCTTCGGCTTGGAAGCGTCGGCTTCGGCCGCTTCGGCGGTGTTCTTGCGCTTGGCCGCGCCCAGCTTGACCGGCTTCTCGCCCCAGATTTCTTCCAGGCGGTAGTACTGGCGGATGGCCGGCTGCATGATGTGAACGATCATGTCGCCCAGGTCCACCAGCACCCATTCGCCGGTGTCTTCGCCCTCGATGCCGATCACGTCGCCGCCGGCTTCCTTGACCTTGTCGCGTACCGACGCGGCCAATGCCTTGGTCTGGCGGTTCGAGGTGCCAGACACGACCGCGATGCGGTCGAACAGACTGGTCAGACCGGTCGTGTCGAACAAGGCGATTTCCTGGCCCTTGACGTCTTCGAGTGCGTCGACAACCACGGTTTGAAGTTTTTTGATATCCATTAGGTTGTATATAAGTTATGTTGTTGAATATAGTCTAGCACTACCGGTGCGAGACGCGAGTTTGCGTAGTCGCCCCGTTGCAAAGAGGCACGTATGTCGGTCGCGGAAACATCCTCGTCCAGCGCGTGCGTCAGGTACACCAGTCCCGACGGCGTGTTGCGCAGCTGCGCCGGCTCGGCGCGCCGCTGGCCCAGTTCCTGGCCCACGGCCGCCGGCAAGGCGGCATCGTCGAGCGCGAAGCCGGGGCGCGCCGCCACGCCGATGTGCGCCACGTCGAACAGCGCGCGCCATTCGCGCCAGCTGTCGAGCTGCTGGAGCTGGTCGGCGCCCATCAGGAAGACGATCGCCGCGTCCGGGCCGACTTCGGCGCGCAGCTGGCGCAGCGTGTCGATGGTATAGGTCGGCGTGGTGCGGTCGAGTTCCTGGCGATCGATCGTCACGGCCAGGCCGGCGTCGGCGAAGGCCAGTTCGAGCATTGCCACGCGCTGCCCGGGCGTGGCGCGCAAGCCCTTTTTCTGCCACGGGTTACCGGCCGGGAGGATGCGCAGCTGGTCCGGCTGGAGCAGTTGGGCAAACAGTGCGGCAAGCGCAACGTGGCCGCGGTGGACCGGGTCGAAACTGCCTCCCAGCAGTGCGACGCAAAACGTCACGTGGCCAGCCAGTCGCGGTGGACCAGGAAATCGCTGTACAGCTGCGCTTCCGCGCTGCCGGCCTGCGGCTTCCAGTCGTAGCGCCATTTGACGATCGGCGGCATCGACATCAGGATCGCCTCGGTGCGTCCGCCCGATTGCAGGCCGAACAGGGTGCCGCGGTCCCACACCAGGTTGAACTCAACGTAGCGTCCGCGCCGGTAAGCCTGAAAGTCGCGTTCGCGTTCGCCGTAGGGCATGTCCTTGCGCGCGTTCACGATCGGCACATAGGCCGTCAGGAAGGCGTTGCCGACGCTTTGCGTCATCGCGAAGGCCTGCTCGAACTCGACTTCGTTGAAGTCGTCGAAAAAGATCCCGCCAACGCCGCGCGGTTCCTGGCGGTGCTTCAGATAGAAGTAATCGTCGCACCACTTTTTAAAGCGCGGGTGCAGCCCGCTGCCGAACGGCTCGAGCGCGTCGCGGCAGCTTTGGTGGAAGTGGCGCGCGTCGTCCAGGTTGCCGTAGTAGGGCGTCAGGTCCATGCCGCCGCCAAACCACCAGACCGGCGCGTGGCCCTCCTTGGTGGCGGTGAAAAAGCGCACGTTCATGTGCACCGTCGGCGCATGCGGATTGCGCGGATGGAGCACCAGCGACACGCCCATCGCTTCCCATGCGCGGCCGGCCAGTTCAGGGCGCGCCGCGGCGGCCGATGGCGGCAGGCTGGCGCCGGTCACGTGCGAGAAATTGCAGCCGCCGCGCTCGAACACATTGCCTTCCTCGATCAGGCGCGAGATGCCGCCGCCGCCTTCAGGCCGCTGCCACTCATCGCGCAGGAAGGGCTTGCCGTCGACCTGTTCCAGCGCGGCGATGATGCGCGATTGGAGATCGAGTAGCCATGCCTTGACGGAAGCTGCGGGAGGGAGGGACATGAAAGACCAGGCGGGGAATGAAAAAAGTGAGGACGAATTGTACACCGTCCCTACTTCCCATGATATAGGCAGGTTTTCGCAGGTCCTGATTTGGTATGCCTTTATGGCATGCTTCGACGACAAAAGGGCTTACATCGGCCCGGATCAGTGATGGTATCCTCGCGCTCACATAAACGCCGATCCAGGAATCCACCCCGCCATGAATTTTGCGCCCCGTCTGAAGACGCTGTTTGCCAGCCTTCTGCTTTCCGGTATCGCCGGCGCGGCCTTTGCCGCATCGACCATCAATATGAACAGCGCGTGGCAGTTTTATCGCGACGACCAGAAAGCGGCGGCGTCGGCCGCCGACGTGCCAGCCGCTGCATGGAGCCGCATCGATCTGCCGCACAGCGCGCGCATCGAAGGGCGCGAGCCAGCCAACACCTGGCAGGGCACCGCGTTCTACAAAAAGTCGTTCGACCTCAAGCTGCAGGCCGGCGAGCGCGCCATTCTGCGCTTTGAAGCGGCCATGAATGTGGCCGACGTGTGGGTCAACGGGCGCCATCTGGGCCAGCACCTGGGCGGCTATCTGCCGTTCGCGTTCGATATCACCGATGTGCTCAAGCCGTCCGGCGCCAACGAAGTGACGGTGCGGATCAATAACGAAGACAACCGCGTCACCGGTCCCAAGCCGCTCAAGGATCTGGACTATATCCAGTACGGCGGCATCTATCGCGGCGTGACGCTGGCGATCAAGCCGGCCGTGCACATTACCGACGAGATGCTGTCCGCGACCCCGGCCGGCGGCGGCGTGTTCGTCACCTTTCCAAAGGCGGACAAGGCCGCGGCCGTGGTGCGCGTGAAGACCGAAGTGCACAACACCGACCAGCAGGAGCGCACGGTCACGGTCCGCAACGCCGTGTTCAGGCAGGGCAAGCGCGTGGCCGAAGCGGTCGAGCGGGTGCGCCTTGCGGCCGGCGAACGCCGCCATGTCGAGAGCGACCTGGCCGTGGCGCGTCCGGATCTGTGGTCGCCCAAGGCGCCCCACCTGTACGACCTGCAGACCAGTGCCGACAGCGGCGGCAAGCAGGACAAGGTCGCCACCCGCATCGGGATTCGCCGTTTCGCCTTCGACGGCAAGCACCAGTTGCTGATCAACGGCGAACGCGCCTTCCTGCGCGGCGTGAACCGCCATCAGGAATATCCGTATGTCGGCTATGCCTTGCCGGACCAGGCCAACTATCGCGATGCGGTGCTGATCAAGAAGGCCGGCTTCGACTACGTGCGCCTGTCGCACTATCCGCCTTCGCCGGCCTTCATGGCCGCCGCCGACGAGCTGGGCCTGATCCTGCTCGACGCGCTGCCCGGCTGGCAGTTCTACAACCCCGACCCGGCCTTCAGCCGCCAAGTCGTGCAGACCTGCGCAGACATGATCCGGCGCGACCGCAACCATGCCAGCGTGCTGGCGTGGGAATGCTCGCTCAACGAAACCCGGATGCCCGATGAATTGATCGACGCGCTGCACCGCACGGTGCATCAGGAGTACCCGGGCGACCAGGCCTTCTCGGCCGGCTGGGTGCCGCAGACTTACGACATTTATCTGCAGGCGCGCCAGCACCGGATCGAATCGAAAGACAAGCTTCCCGCCAAGCCCTTGATCGTTTCCGAATATGGCGACTGGGAGTACTACGCGATGAACGCCGGCTTCAACCAGACCGCCTGGGCCGACCTGAAGGCGGCCGACCGCTCCAGCCGCCAGCTGCTCGGCGATGGAGAAAAGCGCCTGCTGCAGCAAGCGAAAAACATCGCCGACGCGCACGACGACAACTTCAATACTCCAGCGTTTGCCGACGGCTACTGGGTCATGTTCGACTACGCGCGCGGGTATGCGGCCGATCTGGAAGCGAGCGGCATCATGAGCATCGACCGCGTGCCCAAGTTCTCCGCCGAGTTCTTCCGCTCGCAGCGCAGCGCCGCCGAAGCGTCGAGCAAGTGGGGCGGCGGGCCGATGGTTTTCATTGCCAATTACTGGACGGCTGGATCGTCGCCGCATGTGCGGGTGTTTTCGAACGGCGACGAGGTCGAGCTGTTCTTGAACGGCAAGAGCATCGGGCGTCAAAAGAGCGGGCCGTCGAAGGTGTATCCGCATCTGGCGCATCCACCGGTCGAATTTGACGCCGGCCGCTTCGAGGCCGGTGAGCTCAAGGCGCTTGCTTATGCCGGCGGCAAGGTCATCGCCACCCATATCGTTCGCACGCCCGGCGCGCCGGTAAAGCTGGCGGTTACGCGCGACGATGCCGGCGTGGCGCCGGTGAACGGCGACCTGGTCTTCCTGCGCGCAAGGCTTACCGATGCCGAGGGCAATGTCGTGCCGGAGAACGGCCGCAAGGTGAAGTTTTCGGTGAAGGACGGCTACGAGATCGTCGGTGCCGATACGGCTACGACGGAGGCGGGTATCGCCAGTGTGCTGGTGCGGGTGGGACGCAACTCAGGCAAAGCGAGCGCGCAGCTGCTTCGCTGATCGTTACCGTCGTCCTCGCGCGCGCGAGGACGACGGATTTGTTTTTAGTGCTTCAATCCGCGCCAGCCGATATCGCGGCGGAATTGCGCACCATTGAAGTGGATTTTGTCGACCGTCTCATAGGCCTGCTTCTGGGCCATCTTGACCGAGTCGCCCAAGCCGACCACGCACAGCACGCGTCCGCCGCTGGTCACGAGCTTGCCGGCGGCGATCTGGGTACCGGCATGGAAGGTCACGCACTCAGGCGTCTCGGCCGGGATGCCGTCGATGACGTCGCCCTTGCGCGGGCTGTCAGGATAGCCGGCTGCCGCCATCACCACGCCCACCGCCGTGCGGCGGTCCCATTCCAGTTCGACCGCGTCCAGCGTGCCGTTGACGGCGTGTTCCATCACCGTCAGCAGGTCGCTCTTCAGGCGCGCCATGATGGGCTGCGTTTCCGGGTCGCCCATGCGGCAGTTGAATTCCAGCGTGCGCGGATTTCCCTTGTCGTCGATCATCAGGCCGGCATACAGGAAGCCGGTAAACACGATGCCATCCTTGGCCATGCCGTTGATGGTTGGGTTGATGATTTCGCGCATCACGCGCGCGTGCATCGCGGGGGTGACGATCGGGGCAGGGGAGTAGGCGCCCATGCCGCCCGTGTTCGGGCCTTCATCGTGGTCGCGCAGGCGTTTGTGGTCCTGGCTGGTGGCCAGCGGCAGGACGTTCTTGCCGTCGCACATGACGATGAAGCTGGCTTCTTCGCCGGCCAGGAATTCTTCGATGACGATGCGCGCGCCGGCGTCGCCGAAGCGGTTATCCGACAGCATGTCGTCGACCGCCTGGTGCGCTTCTTCCAGGGTCATGGCCACGACCACGCCTTTGCCCGCGGCCAGGCCGTCGGCCTTGATGACGATCGGCGCGCCGTTGGCGTCGATGTAGGCGTGCGCACGGGCCGCGTCGGCGAAGGTTTCGTAACGCGCCGTCGGGATGCCGTGACGGTGCATGAAAGCCTTGGCGAAGTCCTTGGACGATTCCAGCTGGGCCGCGGCCTTGGTGGGCCCGAAGATTTTCAGGCCGCGCGCGCGGAACAGGTCGACGATGCCGGCCGCCAGCGGCACTTCCGGGCCGACCACGGTCAGGCCGACGTGCTCTTTTTCGGCAAAGTCGGCCAGCGCGGCCGGGTCGGTGAGCTCGACATTGACCAGACGGACGTCGCGCGCCGTGCCGCCATTGCCGGGGGCCACGTAGACGATCTGGATACGTTCGGATTGGGCCAGTTTCCAGGCCAGTGCGTGTTCGCGGCCGCCAGAGCCGACTACCAGGATTTTCATAAGCTGCTTATTCTTCGATCAGGGCGTTGGTATAGACTTCCTGCACGTCGTCGAGGTTCTCGAGGGCGTCCAGCAGTTTTTGCATCTTGACGGCGTCTTCGCCGGTAAACACGGTTTCGGTGGCCGGCTTCATGATGATCTCGGCCACTTCGGCCTTGAACCCCGCGCCTTCCAGCGCTTCCTTGACGCCGGCGAAGGCGAACGGGTCGCACAGCACTTCGAAGCCGCCTTCGTCGTCGGCCACCACGTCCTCGGCGCCGGCTTCCAGGGCCGCTTCCATCAGCTCGTCCTCGTTCACGCCGGGCGCGAACAGGAACTGTCCGCAGTGCTTGAACATGAAGGCGACCGAGCCTTCGGTGCCCATGTTGCCACCATTTTTGTTGAAGGCGTGGCGCACTTCGGCCACGGTGCGCACCCGGTTGTCGGTCATGCAGTCGACGATGATGGCGGCGCCGCCGATGCCGTAGCCTTCGTAACGGATTTCCTCGTAGTTGACGCCTTCCAGGCCGCCCGAGCCGCGCTGCACGGCACGGTTGACGTTATCCTTCGGCATGTTCGCGTCG
>CBFGOU010000114.1:0-10688 GCA_965650445.1 uncultured Oxalobacteraceae bacterium
ATTAGCGGAGAGGGGACATTACTACTTGGGGCTAACAGAAAAATTGCGAGGCGCTTGACAGCTCCCGGCCAGCCCCATATAATTCTGGCCTGTTCGGTGATATAGCTCAGTTGGTTAGAGCACAGCATTCATAATGCTGGGGTCGGTGGTTCAAGTCCACCTATCACCACCAAGAATTCGTTAATGCAAAAACCCGCGATTCTCTTCCGAGAACGCGGGTTTTTTGTTGTTTAGCCGCTTTACGTTTGGAGGCACGTTTGTCAACGTGCCTCCAATGGGAATCAGCGCTTGAGCTGCGACAGATCGCGCACCGCGCCGCGGTCAGCGGAGGTCGTCAGCGCCGCATAGGCTTGCAGCGCCTGCGAGACGACGCGCTCGCGGTTCACCGGCTGCCATGCGTCGTGGCCGCGCGCTTCCATCGCGGCGCGGCGATGGGCCATTTCTTCAGCGTTGACGCGCAGGTTGATCGTACGGTTCGGGATGTCGATATCAATCATGTCACCCTCTTCCACCAGGCCGATCGCGCCGCCTTCGGCCGCTTCCGGCGAGGCGTGACCGATCACCAGGCCGGAGGAACCGCCGGAGAAGCGACCGTCGGTGAACAGCGCGCAGGCCTTGCCGAGTCCCTTCGACTTGATGTACGACGTCGGGTACAGCATCTCCTGCATGCCCGGACCGCCTTTCGGGCCTTCGTAGCGGATGATGACGACGTCGCCCGCATGCACGGTGTCGCCGAGGATCGCTTCCACCGCCGCGTCCTGGCTTTCGAATACGCGCGCCTTGCCGGAGAATTTCAGGATGCTTTCGTCCACGCCGGCCGTCTTCACGATGCAGCCCTTCTCGGCGATGTTGCCGTACAGGACAGCGAGGCCGCCATCCTGCGAATACGCGTGCTCACGGTCACGGATGCAACCGGCGCTGCGATCGAGGTCGTTCTGTGCGAAGCGCTCCGACTGCGAGAACGCCGTCTGCGTCGGCACGCCACCGGGCGCTGCGCGGAACAGCTGATGCACCGCCTGGTCGTCGCTGCGGCTGATGTCGTACTTCTCGATTGCCGCGCCCATGGTCGGGCTGTGCACCGTCGGCAGCGAGGTGTCCAGCAAGCCGGCACGCGCCAGCTCGCCCAGGATCGAAATGATGCCGCCGGCGCGGTGCACGTCTTCAATGTGGAACTTGTCTGTCATTGGCGCGACCTTGCACAGGCACGGCACCTTGCGCGAGATGCGGTCGATGTCGGCCATCGTGAATTCCACCTGCGCTTCGTGCGCGGCGGCCAGCAGGTGCAGCACCGTGTTGGTGGAGCCACCCATGGAGACGTCCAGCGCCATCGCGTTTTCGAACGCCGCCTTGGAGGCAATGCTGCGCGGCAGGACCGAATAATCGTCCTGCTCGTAGTGGCGCTTGGCCAGTTCCACGATCAGCCGGCCAGCGCTCAGGAACAGCTCCTTGCGGTCCGAGTGCGTCGCCACGATGGTGCCATTACCCGGCAGGGACAGGCCCAGCGCTTCGGTCAGGCAGTTCATCGAGTTTGCCGTGAACATGCCAGAGCAGGAACCGCAGGTCGGGCATGCCGAGCGCTCCACTTCCGCCACCTCCGCATCGGACACCTTGGAATCACCGGCCTTGATCATCGCGTCGATCAGGTCGAGCTTGATGATCTTCTGTTCGTTGTTGACGACCTTGACCACCTTGCCCGCTTCCATCGGACCGCCGGACACGAACACCACCGGAATATTCAGGCGCATCGCAGCCATCAGCATGCCAGGGGTGATCTTGTCGCAGTTCGAGATGCATACCATCGCGTCGGCGCAGTGCGCGTTGACCATGTATTCGACCGAGTCGGCGATCAGGTCGCGCGAGGGCAGCGAGTACAGCATGCCGCCATGGCCCATGGCGATGCCGTCGTCGACGGCGATCGTGTTGAATTCCTTGGCGACGCCGCCGGCCGCTTCGATCTCGCGCGCCACCAGCTGGCCCAGGTCCTTCAGGTGCACGTGGCCTGGAACGAACTGCGTGAACGAATTGACGACGGCCACGATCGGCTTGTCGAAATCGCCGTCCTTCATGCCGGTGGCGCGCCAGAGAGCGCGCGCTCCCGCCATGTTGCGGCCTTGGGTGGTAGTACGTGAACGGTAAGTCGGCATGGGATATCCTCAGAGCAGGCGAACGAATGGGATCATTAGGATGCCTCGCACCCTACGAGTTGTCCAATATATGATTTAACGCCCTGTAAGTCGCTCCGCATATCACAGGACATCGAGTATACTTTTACTTTTGTGAAAGAGAAATTCGGTGGCAAGCAATCAAGACCCGCCGCAAGCGCGCAAAACGCCACGGTTGCCGCCTTTGCCGGCATCACCATCGGCGTCGCCCGAGGACGCAATCGCCAGAAAGCAGGCGCGCGAGCAGAAGGATGCGCTCGTTCGCGGCGTCACTTCCATACACGAGATGCGTGAAGCGATTCGCTGTGTTGCACGCGATCTTCCGATTATTTCCGAAGTACCGCGCATGGGCGTGCTCGACGCCGCCACGTTTCGCGCGCGTGCCGAAAAAGGCTTGCCATTCCTGATCACCGGGGTCGTCAACCGCTGGCCACTCTCCGCCCTCACGCCGCAAACGCTGCGCGAACGCTTCAGCGACCTGCCGGTGCGCGCGAGGGTGGGCGACTATATCAACACGGCATTCGCGCCCGACCGCGCCATGCAGGATATGTCGATGCTTGAATATCTTGACCTTGTCGCTGCGGGCACCCACGATCTGCCTCCTTATTTGGGCAATCTCGAATTACGCGCATTGAACGGCCTCTGTTACTGGCCCGCCTATTTAGGGAAAATGGGACCGCCGCGCTTTTGGCTCGGGCCCGCAGGAACGGTGACGCCGCTGCATTGCGACTACGACGATAATATTTTTGCGCAGATCTGGGGCACCAAACGCATCTTCCTGTCGCCGCCGCACCACGACGAATTCCTGTATCCCCGGGAGGCGAATGCCATCCTGTTCGGCTCTCCGTTCGACCCCGAGGCGCCGGATTTCGAGAGGTTTCCGCTTGCGCGCCAGGCAACGATGATCGAATGCATCGTCAATCCCGGCGACCTTCTGTATGTGCCTGCCGGGTGGTATCACCAGGTTCGCTCGCTGACCTTTTCGCTGTCCTCTAATCGATGGGCCAGGGCTATGCCGCTTGCCTTAGCCGATGATACATCCCTACTGCGCCAGGGATAGTCCGAAACATGCAACTAACTCTGGGGCTATCCTCCCCGCAGCCGCAAGCGGATGAAGGAAATCCCCGCTTAGCTTCTATCCTTGGCACCCGTGCCGACCTTCATTGCTTCAGCTTGATCACCTCAAATCGGTCAACGGCAGGCAGCGAATCGCTCCCCACAGCTTCCACATCTGTTTTGGCGCCAGCAGCATGACGATAAACCACGTACTTCCTGTTGGTCTCTCCAAAGCCATGTGTCGGCACGACAATCAGCGCTTCTCCTGCTCCGAGATATAACCACGCCGGTGGACTTTTCTCTGCAAAGTCCAGACGCTCAATCTTGCCGCTAGCTGGATCGTGAATGAGCACAAAACCCTGCAAAGAATTGGCGGTAAATTCGCCGGAGACGACGAGTGCATGCTGCTTTCTCCCGGCACAGGCGACATGCACATTGGAACCGCGTGAGTCGTCTGGATTACCAAAGAATAGGCCTGTCTTTCCTCCCTGCCGCACGTAATAAATGTGGGTATCTCCGATCTTCGAGTCGCGGACTATGTCGACGCGCCTCCTTATTTTAGTGCCTACATCGCAGGTCAGAACAAGTTCAGATGCGCCTGCCAGAGAGGCCATGAACATCAAGGACAAGCCGACAAGCCTCTTCATTTAACCATCTCCCTAAGAACTTGCATCGATTCCGGGTCGCTTTTCAACTGCTCCCCGGCCGCCTTGATCTTCGTGTAGTAGATGCCGCTCCTCACTCCGCGATAGTCCTTGTATGCCTCGGCGATGGGATCATGCGAGCCATCCGCTGTGCGTTTGTCGATGCGTGCGGCTAAGTAGGCCGTGCCGGTTCGGATGTTCGTGGCCTCGTCAACAAGTTCGGGTCCGTCATGAAACGCATCTGCGTCGCGATATAAATCCGCCTCCGGGCGCCTTTCCTTTAGCGGCTTTTTCAGGGATCATTCTCTTGCGCGCCAGGCATTAATGATCGAGTGTATCGTCAATCCCGGTGATCTTCTGTATGTTCCCGCCGGGTGGTACCATCAGGCTCGCTCGCTGACGTTTTCGCTGTCCTCCAATCGGTGGGCCAAGGCCATGCCTCTTGCATTGAACGACGACTCATCTCGAAACCAGGACGGGCAAGCGACAACGCCGAGGCATTTTCCATCATCGAGTGACACATGCCACGAACTCAACAAACCCTACATTTGCGTTTCGGCGTCCTTGCCGCGATGATCATGTGGTCCGCCGCAGCCACTGCGGCGGAACAGGTAATTGACTGCCCGCCTGAGCTCCCAAGCTCAGCTGTGAAACTGGTCGATATTCCAAAGGGATTTACCGCGCACGTCCCGAGTTCATTCCCATTGATTGGAGCGGGACTGATGTTCGGACCGCCGGCACGTATGGAAACGTCGAAACCCGACATGAGTACGTCTACCCGAGGCAAGGAAGTCGCCAGCTGGAACGACCTCGGAACCATACGCGGCAAATGGATGGCTTGCTACTACGGCGGCGGTCCAGATCTGATCCTTTCGCGGCCCATTGATGATCGGGTGCTCTCGTGCAAGGTCGTGCGAACAAAAAAACGCTTCCAATACCTCATCGATGCGCGCTGCAGTTGGTAGGCGAAGCGCTGTCGTCCTCGCGAACGGGGACCCATACGACGGCTCTGTCAAAGTAGCGTCTACGCTGCCCTACGATCGCATAGCCCCCCGCGTTCGCGAGGGCGACGGTGGTTCCCGTGTCGCTTACCGTCCCTTCCGCCGGCCCCGCTTCTCCCGCTCGCGCTGGCGCAGCACGTCGATCATCACATTGAACGTGCGCGCCAGCCGTCCGATCTCGTCGTTGCTGGTGACCTTGATATTGGCGCGGTCGTAATCGCCTTCCTTGAGCGCGTTGGCCGCTTCGGTCAGGCGCGCGATCGGCCGCACGATACTGCGCGCGAACAGCACCGCCATTACTAGAAACGCCAACCCGACCAGCAGCACGCTGGCCTGCACATTTTCGAACAAGCGCTGAAGTGGAGCCTCGAAGGTGCTGCGCGATTCGGTCACGCCCACCACCCAATCGTGATTGGGCACCGGCGCATAGCCGGCATGCTCCTCGCCGCCGGTGATCGTGGACCGGTAGCTGATGCTGCCCGGCTGGTCCGTCCGCACCAGCGCCCGCGCCAGGTCCGGCATCTGCAGACTGACGATGGGCGAGGTATTGAAGCGCTGGTCCGCCGCAATCCGCGACTGCGCTTCAGCCGACAAGGGCGCCAGGCTGTGGTGCAGGTAGCGCTTGTCGGGATGGTGAATCAGCACGCCATCGCCGTCGACCATGAACGGCGTGCGCCCCGTCCCCGCACTGACCTCCTGCAGCATGTCGGCGAAGCTCGACGCCCTGATGCGCAGCACCACCACGCCGATCACCTTATGCTGTTTGTTGTACACCGGATTGGAGTAGTACATGCCGCGCGTGCGCGTCTTGGTACCGACCAGAATGCCAGTCTTGAAGGGATTGCCCTTCATCGCTTCGCGAAAATACTGGCGGAAGGAGAAGTTGTAGGTCAATACAGCCGGGTCGGTCGACAGCAGCGCCAGTCCGTCCGCATTCATCAGGAAGATCATGTTCACATCCTGATTGGCGCGTATCAGATCGCCCAGCCGGTTCTCGATCGTCTGCTTGCGCTTGGGGTCTGCGTTCTCCAAATAGGCGATGAAGTCGCTGTCGGTCGAAATGAAGGCCGCCAGGTTCTGGCTGTCCTTGATCAGCTGCCCGATGCGCCCCGCCGTGCTCTGCGCCATGCGCTGCAGGTTGCGCAGCTCGCTGGTCGATACCGCCGCCACCGATCCGTTGAAGTTGTACGAGGCCGTGATCAGCATCGGCGCGAGCGCCGCAACCATCATCGCAATCGTCATCTTGACCACCATCGGCCATGACGCGGGCCGCAGCAACGCTTGCCCCAGCTGCAGCGCGCGGCGCTTGAGCAGCTTGGGCGAATCGAGCAGCACGCGCAGACTCTCGCTGCCGAAGCCCGCTTCGTCGTCACCGGCGGTCAAGGCATCCTTGAGCGCGAGGCTGCCCGCGTTCGATGCAAACAACACCTGCGACAATTCTTCCAGCGATTGCGGGCGCGCTTTCGCGTCCAGCTCCAGCGACCAGTCAATCGCGCGCAGGAAGCTGTCGCTGTAGCGCCCTTGCCCGGCCTGCCGCGCCGGCACCATCGGCTCGCTGCCGTCGGCGCGTGCCGGCGCCGGCGGCGGCTTGGTCCCGGTGACCATCCAGTACAGCGTGGCGCCGAGCGCATAAATATCGGTCCACGGCCCCTGCTCGCCCTGGCCATATTGTTCAGGCGGCGCATAGCCCGGCGTAATCACGTCGGCCATGGCACTTGCCGGGCCAACCTTCGCGCGCGCCGCGCCGAAGTCGAGCAGCACCAGGCTGCCGTCGTACTTGCGCACGTAGATGTTGTCGGGCTTGATGTCGCGGTGCATATAGCCCGCCGCGTGCACCGCCGCCAGGCCGTCGAGCAGCGGCTGCAGCAGGATGAGCAGCTCGGCCTCGGGAAGGTCCTTGCGGCCTTCCCACCACTTGCGCAGCGGCTTGCCGCGTTCATATTCCAGCACCATGTACGCGGTGCGATTGGCTTCGAAGAAGCGCGCCACGCGCACGATGTTCGGATGGCGGAAGGTGGCAAGCGTGCGGGCTTCGACAAGGAAGCTGTCGAGCCCACTCTGATACAGGCTGATATCTTCGGGCCAGCATGGCGACACCGATTTGTCGCTGGCGCGCGTGGCCACTTCGGCCGGCAGATACTCCTTGATGGCGACCTTGACGTTCAAATGCACGTCGGTGGCGAGGTAGGTCACGCCGAAGCCGCCCTGCCCCAGCACGGCGTCGATGCGGTACTCGAACAGATTAAAGCCGGGAGCCAGCACCAGCGCGGGGCCGCTGGCCGCGGGCTTGGCCGGCATGGGCCAGTCTGGCTTGGCGATTACCGGCCGTGCGGATGCCGGGGCCAGCACGGTCGAATCGCTATCCGGCGGTACGCTGCGATACAGGACGGTGGAATCGTCCGGCGGCGCACTCCGGTGCAAAACGGTAGAGTCCTCGTTGCGCGCCGCGCGGTAGGCCGCTTCCTGAACCTGGCGCAGGCGCCGTTCGATGGCGACGACCTTCTCCAGTGCGGCGACGCGGCGCGCCAGTGCTGCGGCATCGTTCTGGTCGTCGTGGATGTCGGTGGCGTCCGCCATTTTTTCGCGATATCTATCGATCAAGTTGGAGCGTGCATGCTAGCATGCGGAGTATTCACAAAGGCGAAAAAAAACGAAGCCGATGAGCACCTGCAATCCGCTAACTCCCAGCATCTATCACCGGACGTCGTTCGGTTCGGCCTACGGCATGACCGACGTCGGCCTGGTGCGCAAATCGAACGAGGATAACTTCCTGATCGATGCAGCGCTTGGCCTGATCGCGGTGGCCGATGGCATGGGCGGTCACGAAGGCGGCGAGATCGCCAGCCAATGCGCGCTGACGTCGCTGCGCCTTGCCCTGTCCGCGTCGATGCGGGCCGATACCAAACGCGGCGCCCCAACCGATGCGCTCGACCCGGACGCAACCTGGCACGACCAGCACATGCCCGCCATCATGGCGGTGCACCAGGCGGTCGCCTTCGCCAACGCGCAGGTCTACGCCACCAACCAGAAGAACGCCAACGACGAAGGCGCCGGCATGGGCACCACGCTGACCGGCTTCTGGCAGGCTTCGGCCGGCGCCCCGCTGATCGTTTTCCACGTAGGCGACAGCCGGCTGTACCGCTACCGCAATCGCGAGCTGGCGATTCTGACGCGCGACCAGACCCTGTATCAGCAGGCGCTGGAAGCGGGCGTGTCGGAAGACTTCCCGCCGCGGAACCTGCTGCTGCAGGCGATTGGCCCGTTGGACGACGTGGTGCCCGATGTAAAGGTGTTTGCCGCGCTGCCGGGCGACCTGTACCTGCTGTGCAGCGACGGCCTGTATGGCAATCCGCCGCACGGGTCAATCGCGCAGCTGCTGGCACGCGCCACCGCGCAAACGCTCGACATGTGCTGCTCCGACCTGATCGACCTGGCCAAGGCACACGGCAGCCGCGACAACATCACCGCCGTGCTGGCGCTGTGCGAGACCTAGACAACACTCCAGCCGTTAGCCTGCCAGCTACCGTCGAGCATCGCCGCAAAGCCTCTGGCATCGGGCATGCCGGGGCACACCAGCAGCGACGATGCGACCGCTGGCGAACCCTCGGTCCACCAAAGGCTGTGGCGCTGCAGCAGCACTCCCGCCACTGCCGCACTCATATCCTGCCCCAGCGGCATGCACCAGCGGCTGCCGGGCGCCGGCGCAACTGACGCGCCCGAAAACGCGGGCGCCGCGTCGAACTGCTCGAGCGTAAAGCTGGGGTCGAGCGAGCACCGTGCGAGGTCGTCAAGCGCGTCGTACCAGTCCGCATGCCGATGCAGCATGTCGAGCAGCGGCCCATTCCCCGGCGCCGCGATCATCAAGGGGAAATGACGGCCGACCCGGTCCACGCTGGGCATCATCACCCCGCCCCATCCCTCGGCGTCCAGCACGCCGGGCGCAATCGCAAAGCGCCATACGGGGCTGGTCAGATAGTGCGACAGCCATTCCGGCCCCAGTTGCTGCTTGCTGGCCTGGATGGATTGCTGCAGCCACGCGTCCCACGCCGCCGTCATCTCGGCGGGCAGGCGGCGCGTGACGAAATCGCCGTGGGTGCTGACCTTGCCGAAGTAGCCCGTCACAGCTTATCCATGCAGCGGAATTGTTCGAGCGTCGCGCGGCGGAACGGGTTGACCACGCTGTTGGCGGTCAGTTCCAGCTGTGCCTTGCGGCCGTCGATGTCGAAGGTGACCTTGTATTTTTCTCCCTGCGCGGTCGGCTCCACGACGGCTTTGTCGAGCATGCGGAACCACGCCCATGGGCCGCTGGTGCGCTGGCTCGCGTGGGCGCTGGCCGGCGCCGCATCGAGTTTCACCTCGCCGCTGCCCTTCCCGCTCGGCAGCTGGAAGGAGCTGCCGCTGGCGGCGCCCGGCACGGCGTTGAACACCTGTCCGTCAATGTCGAGCGCAAGCTTGGTGAGTGCTGGATCAACCGCCAGCGCCTTGAGGTCGAAACGCATCGACGCTTGCCGCCCGCCGCCGCCAAAGAAGGCGTCGCGGATGCGCGCCGCGCGCTGGAACTCGTCGAGCGTCGATTGCGGAATGCCGAGCGAGGCGTTGTTGGCCGTGGCACGCCATTTCCACTGCGCGCCACCCATGTCGACGTACTGGCCCAGATTTTTCTGGAAGAAGTCGTCGACCAGCCCGCCGGGCGCGAAGAACTTGCCGAAGTCGTCGGACGTCACGTCCTGCGCCGATCCACGCACGACCGGGTAGCGGCCCGCGACCGCCTGGCGGCAGAACTGGGCCGGTCCTGCGGTCCACAGCGCGTTCAGGCGCTCGCGTTCGCTGCCCGAGGTCAGCCCTGCGCCGCTGCTGTCGATGGTCTTGAGCATTGGGCCGAGCGGCGCCGGTTTGCCGTCGGCTTCGAGTTTGACCTTGGCCAGCGCATCCCCCGGCGGCGGTGGCGCGCCGGTGCGTTTTGCGGCGGCGGCGGCGTCGAGATAGATCGCCACATCCTTGAGCATGGCGAGCGTCTGGTCGATCGGTGCCGGCGACCCGGCGGTCATCTTGTGCAGGTCCTCGAAGTGGGCGTCGACCGGATTGACAGCCTTGGCCTGCGCCGTGGCCGGGGCGGCGGTGCCCATGGCGCTTTCCAGCTTTTGCTTATATGCGTCGAGCTTGCCCTTGACCGCCTGCGTGACCGATGCCAGCGGCGCGGCCTTGGCCGCACCCAGCCTGGTCTCCTTGGCAGCGGCGAGCATGAATTTGCGCAGCGGCGAATCCGCGCCCGACAGCAGGTTGGTGATGCGCGCGCCCTGCTCCAGGTTGCCGAACGAAGTCACCGCGACGTCGGCCAGCAGCTTGTCCCACTGCGCGATGTAGTCGTCGTAGTACAGCTGCAGGACTGCCTGCTTGATCTGGTCGCGATTGGCGGCCACATTGCTGGCTTCCTGCTGCGCCAGGATCCAGCGGTCCTTCTCGACGTCGGAGACGGCTTCTTCGCTCAGTTCGAGGAACTTGCCGTAGCCGGCCACGGAGAAGGTTCCGTCGATACCGCGCGTGATCGGCTCGCCGCTGCGGCGTACGATCACCGACGAGGCGTCGCGTCCACCGGCGGTGGCGGCGCTGAATTCGGGCAGCTTGAGCGCTGCCAGCTGGCGCTTGACGCGGTTGTACACCCGCTGCTCCAGCGGCATGCGCGCCAGCGTCAGACGGGTGTCGCTGACCAGCTGCGTATCCAGTTGGGGCATGGCTTGGCCATCGCGGAAGGTCCACAGCAGCGCCTGTTCGTGCCCGCCGAGCGCGGCCAGCTGGTCGTCGCCCGCATCGGCCAGGTTGCGGTC